>NZ_JAAHHM010000024.1:0-100132 GCF_010692445.1 Moorena sp. SIO3E8
CAGAACTGATTGGGGCAGCAGTTCCAGAGCTTCAAAGCTATTTGGGATAGCTGGCGGTTTGATTTCCATGGTTCTACACTACTACTCATCCTTCCCTTTTTGTCAACCCCATCACCTGAATGCTTACCCTTTTTCTTCTTACTAACCCGGTTAACTCCAGCTGACAAGTGTTACGGGAGAGTCGCTTGCACTTGTACCCTCCTTGTTGGTAAACTATTTGATTCCTTACCCAAGAATGGCCTCTCTGATATTCCTTCCTAACAAGTCTATGTAGGAGTGAATTGTCCAGAAAAGCTAAGGTTTTAAGCTGTTTACAAAGCTCTTTTTTTATCTTCTGGTTGTCCTTCCCAGGAAACCTTTTGTAAATCTTTTTAATCACCGCTTCAGTACAAGCTGCCTGCTGAGCGGTGATCGCTTTGGCGACATCGCTGACTGTCCACTCCATCAACTTAGAGGGCAGTCCCAATGATTCGGGAGTCCTGAAGCTTCTGACTTCTGGGTATGACTTTTTCCAGTCAAGCCCCCAGTGGCTAATACTCCCCAGCTTGTTGTAAGACTCAGCCCTGACGATGCCAAGCTTTTTCATTGTAGACAGCAACTCAGACTCAACCGCCTCAGTCGTCCCCACAACAGGGACGATTTGAGTTGATATTTTCTTAGTTACTCCTACTTTTTTAGCCATCGTCGTTAATTATCTTGGTACTTTAATGATACCTTAGCGCTATAAAATTGTCAAGTGTCTATTTTGTTGCATAAAATACCGTTTTATACCGTTTTAATGGTCAGGCACAACCTATCTAATGGTGCCGCTTCACTCAGACCAATCTTATACCCAATCCTATTATAGCAAGTCTACACGCTCAACTAGAAACTATTTGTTTTTGGATAGTGAAACAGGTAATAGCAAATGGCTCTTTGCTAAGAATGACTATTTAATTGCTAGCGATCGCTTCATTTCAGGAACTAATGATAAAGAGAATAATAGGCTTAAATCGAAACCAGTTATAGCCGTTTTATACCAAATTATTAAACAAGATACCAATGGTGATGGAAGATTAACAAACAATGATCTGCTCACAATAGCATTTACCCATTTCAATGGTAATGACTATCAGGAAGTCCTAAGTGGAGTAGATAAATTTTTGGGTTACAAGGTTCTAAAAGCAAATAGCCTATTAATTTTGTATCAGCGGGATGGGATTGCCTATTCAGCAAAGGTTTCTCTAGATAATTTCGCTCTCTCCAATGAAAAGGAAATAGCTAAATACTAAAAACCTACCTCACCCCCGCTCAGCTCACCTTAAAATCAGAAATCGTCTCAATCCATACCCGTGCTCCACAATGTAGGGGATTATCTGGGCGATACATGACCCGACAAGGGCCATTGACTTCGACAGTATGACCGTAAGTATTGTTAGAGCCTCGTTTTACCGTAATCACTGGATTGCGTTCGCCGGTCTTGAGATTTTGGCGAATCACTTTCTGATTAACGTGGATGACCGCCTTCGTGTAATTTGTACGCTTTGACCAATTCCGCTTCGGTCCGCGAGTGCCAGGGGTAACGACTGGCATGCCATCAAATAAGGGAATCACCCAAGTTCTACCGACCTTATAAGCTCCTTTAACTCTGCCCTTGCTCAACAGGAAACGGACGCGAGTGGCAGAGATACCTAGTAATTCAGCAGCTTGTGCGGTAGAAATCATCATGGCGGTAAAACCATTGCTTTAACGATATTGTTATTTTAACAGGATTTCTGAAAAGATGCAATGGGTTATGTGGGTTATGTGGGTGTTTAAAAAAACTATTGCATTGTCGCAAGTAAGGCTTTGGTTGGTGCGTTACGGGGCGGGCTGTCCCAGGCAACAGATTGAACATCAAACCAAGCCCGCCCCTAACACACCCTACGCAACATCTCCCCGATTCCCGATTCCCGATTCCCGATTCCCGATTCCCTGTTCCCGATTCCCGATTCCTGATTCCTGATTCCCTAATCAAAATAAAAAAAATTCGGTCAAGTTCTGGTTAATTCCAATCCTTGACCGAATTATTTCTTGTAATAGTCAAGAGCCCTAGGAACCTTGACTATGTGTTCACCAAATCAACAACATACTAACTTAGGTTTCAGACTTTAGACGTCGTACTTTCTCCTCAGTTTTTTCCTTGTTGTCAGGGATTGGAATCCCTGACAACTTGCTATCTTAATCTACCAACAGATGTCGAATCAAAATACTGATCACCTCACCAGGATTTCCGGTAGGTTGAGGAGCGCTCCACTCATGAACTTGGGCGTAGCCACGGCTATAAAGATTATAGATTGTGACCCGGACGGTTTTGGGAGAACCGATCAATATATGTTTGATTTGCTCCCGTCCTGGCTGGGGTTGGCCAAATAATTCAGGGAAATTAGGATTGTTGGGATTATACTCAAAATTTGGGAGAAAGTTTTCGATGTCCATAATGTTTTTTGCTGTTGTTTTTGGGACATTTTTATGTTAATAAATGATTATTTATTTTGTCAAGTATTTTTCAACATTTTTTTTAGATTTTTTTTCGGGAGGGGGTATATATAAAAAAACTAGATTAGTATTTTTTGGCTGATATTTTTAATTAGCGTTCGCTTTTAGCGGAAGCTGAGGCCAAAGGCCACGCTTTGCGTTCGCGTAGCGTCGGCTTTGCCGAAACGCTTCATCGCGTAGCGGCTCTTTCAGAGCATCGCATTTAATTTGAGACTGTAATCATGGGATAGTTTAGCGGATCAGACTATCGCCTTTTTTTAGGGATTATGAATTAGGGATGATGAATTAGAGTAATGGTGTTAGATTGGAGGAGTCCGGAAATCTCTCTAGTTTGTCCCCCTTTCATGCGGGATATAATGGGGAATAAAACCCTTTCTATGCCATTTTCTAGTACGATCCCCCCCAGCCCCCCTTAATAAGGGGGGAGTCCGGAAATCTATCTACTTTTTCTCCCTTTCATGCGGGATATAATCGGGGATGAAACCCTTTATATGCCATTTTCTAGTACGATCCCCCCCAGCCCCCCTTAATAAGGGGGGAGTCCGGAAATCTATCTACTTTTTCCCCATTCCATGCGGGATATAATCGGGGATGAAACCCTTTATATGCCATTTTCTAGTACGATCCCCCCCAGCCCCCCTTAATAAGGGGGGAGTCCGGAAATCTATCTACTTTTTCTCCCTTTACTTAATAAGAGTGAAGTCCGGAAATCGCTCTGTAAAGTCCCCCTTATTAAGGGGGATTTAGGGGGATCACAACCCATGCAAAAAACCTGCTCCCGAAATTGCTATAATTAAACCAATCGAACATAATTACCTATAAATTATGGCAGCATTGTCCCTTTTGGCTGGTTTGGAACTATCGCAAATAGCGCCACCATTGTTAAGTATTGTTGCTAAAGAAGCAGGTAAACGCTTAACTCAAGCCTTGACGAAAAGCGATATCGAAAAAGCTATCAAAGCCGGAGCAGAAGCGGTTGATCAATGGGACAAACAACTGGATAGTCAACAGCGCTTATTTTTTTACGCTCCCCCGGATGGCTGGAAGGGAGTTAGTAGGTTTTTGCACGAGTATTTTACTAACCCGGCTGTTTTGGCGGAATTACAGAAACCGTTACTTCATCAAGGTAAGCCAGACCGGGATATTTTAAGCACGGTATTTCAACAAGAAGCTGAATCCAAGACTATTAAACTAAATCAAGACAGTCTCAAGCCTTGGATAGAGACATTTATTAATGCTTATTTTCAGCATACGGATACTTATATAAAATTTCAGGTAGCTAAACAAGATTATAATCAACAGTTAGCTAACTGGTATGATGATGTCAAATTTGCTGGCATTGCTGTGCCTGGGCAAGAAGTAGAAAAATCCGAGAAGTTAGCCCAGATTTTTGTAATGCCAGATGTAGTGGAAGACGTATCAACTGCTCGCCCTTGGGAGCGGGAGTTGTTAACAGTTGGTAGTGGAGAAAATCCAGAAAGGCTACTATTGGAAAAGACAACTGGCCGGAAATTCTTGGCTGAGCAGTTATTGAGCCAAAGTCAGTCGAGACGAGTGGTAATCTTGGGTGCCCCAGGCTCTGGTAAAACCACCTTGATGAGCTATTTTGCAGTAATGTTAGCTCAGGGAAATCCTGAGGTTTTGGGATTAAAGGGTGATACCGACTGGTTACCGATTTTAATCAGGATGCGAGACTTTGCCAGAGATCTCGATAAAAGCCTAATCGACTATGCTCGGATATTTGCTGAAAACACCATGTCAGTGAAACCGTTACCAGTGGGATTTTTTGAGCATTGGTTATCTGATGGTAGAGCCTTGATATTGCTGGATGGTTTGGATGAAGTCGCAGAAGAGGCTAAACGCCATGATGTAGTCAAGCGCATCGAGAATTTTTTAGGACAGTTTGACAGAAATCGCGCTATTATTACATCTAGACCGGCTGGTTATCGGCGCGACTTTTTCCGCACTGAGGAATTTCCCCACTATCAAATCCAACCCTTTGATGACCAGAAGATTTCCGCATTTATTGATAACTGGTATAACAGTCGGTTTCAAGACCAAGCAGAAGCCGAAAGGCGCAAGGAGAGTTTACGAAAAGCCCTGGATGATAATGACCGGATTACCTTGTTGGCACGGAATCCGTTACTGTTGACAATTATTGCATTAATTCATCGGTATCAAGCAGTATTGCCCAAAGAACGGTTTGAGCTTTATAATTGCGCAGTCAAAACCTTGTTAACCTCTTGGGATGCTAATAAAGAAATCAGCAATCAGGGAATATTTAAGTATCTAGATTTATATGATTTGCGTCGATTGATGGAATTGCTGGCTTATTGGATTCATCGCCAAGGAAATAGTGAATATAACGAAGGCGGCACGCTGATTAACCAAGATGATTTGATTGCTCAGTTGAGTCAGCAGATTAAAACCTTGAAACAGGTGCAGTTATATCAAGCTAAAGAAGAAGCAGAAGTATTTTTAACCTTGATTCGCGACCGCACTAGCTTGTTGAATGAGCAGGGGCAAGATTATTATGGGTTTGTCCATAAAACTTTTCAGGAATATTTGTGTGCTGAAGAGATTAACTATCAAGCCGAGAATGAGTATGATTTCGATATTGTTTTGAATCATATTCGGGAGCATTTACATGACTCCCACTGGCGCGAAGTGTTACTATTGCTGATAGCACAACAAAAACCGAAAAATGCGGCAAAGGCAATTCGAGCAGTATTGACTAATAATAGTAACTATGAGCAGTGGTTACATCGGGATTTGTTGTTTGCTGGTAATTGTTTGGCAGAAGACCCGAAGAATTTGCGTGGTGCTGATCGTGAGTTAGTGCAAGAGATTTTAGAGCGGTTGGTTGAGTTGGAGGTGAGTAGTGAGGAGCGGGTTGGGGAGATGGTTTACGAGCAGGTTTTTCAAAGAATTTGTAGTTTGTATGACACGGATTTTGAGGCACAGGTATTGGAATTGTTGAAAGAGCGAACAGATTTAATTGATGAGACACGATTGCTTAACTATCGATACGAGTTAGGGGAAAAGGAACAGGTAATTACAATATTGCTAGCACGGCTAAAAGATGAGAATTCTGATGTACGTAGGGAAGCCGCCTATGCTTTGGGCAAATTCGGAAATAGCTCAGAAACTGTAATCAATGCCCTGATCACAAGGCTTGAAGATGAGAATTCTAGTGTCCGTAGGAGGGCAGCCAATGCCTTGGGCAGATTCGGCAACAGCTCAGAAACAGTAGTCAGCCGTCTCCTAGCTTTGCTTCAGGATGAGAATTCAGATGTGCGTGGTATGGCAGCCTTTGCCTTGCGCATATTGGACAAGAGCTTAGAAACCTTAGTCAGCGCCCTCCTACCTTTGCTTCAGGATGAGAATTCGAATGTACGTGGGGAGGCAGCCTTTGCCTTGGGTAATTTGGGAAACAGCTCAGAAACAGTAGTCAGCCCCCTCCTAGCTTTGCTTCAGGATCCCGATTATCATGTACGTATAGAGGCGGCCAGAGCCTTGGGTAATTTGGGAAACAGCTCAGAAACAGTAGTCAGCCCCCTCCTAGCTTTGCTTCAAGATCAGAATTCTAATGTGCGTGGGTGGACAGCCTCAGCCTTAGGGAATTTGGGAAACAGCTCAGAAACAGTAGTCAACGCCCTCCTAGCTCTGATTCAGCATCCCGATTATCATGTACGTGGGGAGGCAGCCAGAGCCTTGGGCAAATTGGGCAATAGCTCAGAAACTATAGTCAGCGTCCTACTACCACAGCTTCAGGATTCGAATGATCATGTGCGTTGGTTGACAGTCGTAGGTTTGGGCGAATTGGGCAACAGCTCAGAACCTGTAATAAATGCCCTGGTGGGACGACTTCAAGATCCCGATTCCGCTGTGCGTTGGTGGACAGCCGAAGCATTGGGGAATTTGGGCAACAGCTCAGAAACCGTCGTCAACGCTCTAATAGCAAGGCTTCAGGATCAGCATTCTAATGTCCGTAGGAGGGCAGCCCAAGCCTTGTGCAAATTGGCCGAAACATCCAATCATATCCTCCCTACTATCATGGAATGGATTGAACAACACCAGGATTCCGACTATGTGGGCAGAAGTATTGATGCCCTGCGGTATTTGCTTGTAAGACGGGAATTAGGGAATAGGGAGTAGGGAGTAGTAAGAAAGAGATCTAAAGAATTTTTGATTTTGTGAGAAATTAAGATATTGCTGTGCTATAATTTAATATTATTCATTTTTAATGTATTGTTGTTGTTGAATGCGATCGCGTAGCGGCTCTTTCAGAGCATCGCATTTTCCCTACTCCCTACTCCCTACTCCCTGCTCCCTAAAATCAAACCATTGCGATAACACAACATAAAACCCTCAACAGCTCTAAGCCATCGAGGATTTGGTAATATTAAAAGCTGAAAGCTGATGGCTGATAGCTGAATGCTTACCGTTTTTTCCTACGCTTCCTTGCCAGCTTCCTCTCCTTAATTTTGGCAGCCACAACACTTGGTTCAATAGGCAATCCTGCTCTAGGAATTACCTGATATTGTCGCTCGTCTTCTAGATTTTTAAGCTTAGTGTAATCAACCCAGTGGATACAATCTACTGGACAAGTGTCTATCGCTTCTTGTATCACGTCTTCTGGGTCGCCATCTTGCCGAAAAACCCGGGATCTACCGTGGTCGGCTTCCATATAAAACGTATTGCGAGCGACGTGGGCGCAGTGTTTACAGCCAATGCAGGTAATTTCATCAACGTAAACACCTTTTTGTCGCAGAATACCCCCTAGCTCTGGCTCAAAACCAGACCGCTCTGGAGCATCTCGAAAGACACCCCCTAACTCTGGTTCTAAACCCGAACGCTCTGGCGTCGGTGAGAACTCAGACATTACGCGCTCCAGCGTTGTACCACGAGACGAATTGAACCATCTTTATTATCTTGTTGCTCAGCAACCTCAAAACCTTGCTTAGCAGTTTCCTTCATTACTGTGTTGTAAGCGTAACGCTGGGTTACCCTTTGTAGGAAACCATCTACAGACCAAGGCTGTTGCCAATACTGAAAATCAGCAACAAGTTCGTAGGCGTTACCATTCCAACTAAAACCGATGTCGTAGTCATTCTCTTGCTCAATCACTACTTCAGCAGTGCGAGTTTGGCCTTGATAACCGCGCACAGGGCTAGGACCAGATTGCCAATCAATCCCTAAGTCATTTAAAGCAGTTTCTAGGGATGAACGGTTACGGATTTGGGTTTTGATAGTGCTGAAATGAGACATGTTTGGTAATTAAACTAATTTACTAACTGGAACACAAATTTACCAATGGCTAACCGTAGCTTGAGTTGTCGCTGTTGCCGACAGTTCAAGCTTTTGGTCGAAGTAATCTGATGTTTTCTCAACATATACGACTCGTCCTAGCTGAGCTTCAATAGCAGCTGTTACCTCTGCGCAAGATGCTCCGATGATCCCAGTGACTTTTTCCTGGACTCGACCATCTGGATAAATTACAAACTCTAATGTTTCCATAGTCGCCTTAGTGCTCGGTTTATGCCTATTTAGAGGTTGTGGCACCGGTTGTTGCACCAGTCCAGGAGTATCTAATCCCGGATTGATATCACTGATCACTGACCAGTGCTATAGCTGGTCACTAATCAAATGATAATAATTCAGATCATGGCGCAAACAACATTAACATAAGTTTATAGTAAATCGAGTGTTTACTTTAATATTTTGTTAGTTTCTCGTAACTTTAGGGAATAGTCAAGGGGTGGTATAACCCAAAAATGGTTTATTAACAAGTAAGCTATCAGCTATCAGCTATCAGCTATCAGCTCTCAGCTCTCAGCTTTCAGCTTTCAGCTATCAGCTATCAGGTATCAGCTATCAGCTATCAGCTTTCAGCTTTCAGTTTTCAGCTAAAGGCTGAGGGCTGACGGCTGAGGGCTGACGGCTGACGGCTGACGGCTGACGGCTGACGGCTGAGATTAACAAAATGTAGAGAATTGAGGGTACTGGGCAAAGTATGAAGTATGAAGTATGAATTATTAAAGTTCGGCTAAAGAGTCTATAAGTTATGAGTGAAACGCAAGTCAGAGGTGTAAATAACCCGAAAACCGCCAATCCCAATGGATTAGAGCGAATCAGAGTGGGAGTTTTAGGCTTTGGGGGATTAGGTCAAGCCGCTACCAGAGTCTTAGCTCCCAAGGGAGAAATGCTTTGGGTAGCAGCAGCTGACCGCAAAGGTTATGTTTATGACGCAGCTGGGTTAAATCCTGACCGTTGTATCCAGACCTACCAATCCCAAGGTTCATTGGGTTATGTAGAACCAGGTGGCACTTTAAGTAGCAACAGTATCGAAGACTTAATCCAAAACGCGACAGTAGATGGATATTTCCTAGCACTGCCAAATTTACCGAATACCTTTATGGCATCGGTAGTTAAGCAATTTATTCAATCGGGTTGGCAGGGAGTGTTAGTAGATGCTCTCAAGCGCACTAGTGCTGTAGAACAACTGTTGCAACTGCAAGATGAATTGCAAGCCGCTGGAATTACCTATATGACTGGCTGCGGTGCGACACCAGGACTATTGACCGCTGCTGCTGCGATCGCATCTCAAAGCTATGCCGAGATTCACAGTGTCAAGATTACCTTTGGGGTAGGGATTGCTAACTGGGAAGCCTATCGAGCAACCATTCGAGAAGATATTGCTCACCTTCCCGGTTATGATGTAGAACGAGCCAAAGCCATGAGTGATGCTGAAGTCGAAGCGTTATTAGATCAAACCCAAGGCATCATCAGCCTAGAGAATATGGAACATGCTGATGATGTGATGCTGGAACTAGCAGGGATTTGCTCACGCGATCGCGTTTCTGTTGGTGGTGTCGTTGATACCCGCAATCCTAAAAAACCCCTCAGTACCAATGTCCAAATCACAGGTCGCACCTTTGAGGGTAAGATTTCCACTCACACCTTTACCCTTGGTGATGAAACCAGTATGGCGGCTAATGTCTGTGGTCCCGCCTTTGGCTATCTAAAAGCAGGAGTTTCCCTACATCACAAGGGTATTTATGGTCTATTGACTGCTGCTGAAGTCATGCCGCAGTTTGTGAAATAGTCGGGAGTAGGGAGTAGGGAGTAGGGAGTAGGGAGTAGGGAATAGGGAGTAGGGAAGTTAGAAAAGGGATCCCCCCTAACCCCCCTTAATAAGGGGGGAACGGAAGAGGGAAAAAATCCTGTTTACTTGTCTATAGCTGAGAAAAACGCTATAATCAAATAATTTCCTGATAATTACCCTTAATCAAAATCTCCCCACCTCCCTATCTCCCCACCTCCCTATCTCCCCACCTCCCCATCTCCCTATCTCCCCACCTCCCTATCTCCCCATCTCCTCACCCTCTTCCACTAAGCTGGATTTTTCCTCCTGTTCCAGATTAATCGCATCGGTCGTTTGTACCACAAATGGTAAACTAGCCCCTAGTAAGCCTCGCTGAATCCGTTGGGGTGTCTCTGGGAAAACCACAAACAGGGGATAGATACGGTTTACGCCATCACTGAGAATGTGTTGATAGCCAGGAGGCATTAGCCACTCATAGTCTTTGTCTAGTAAAACTTGGGTCTGACGCCAGCGACTGAGCAAGTCAGAGAAGTCTTCATGGGGGCGATGGATAAATAGAACAATCTCTATCTCCATCTTGATTTTCCATTCGGGATCACACATTACCATAGCTAGATCACAGGGTAAAGCTACAGTTTCGGTGATCGTGCCATGGCTAACACTTTTATGCCCTAAGGAGGATGGCGAGTGACGAATTCTCACCACTGGCAAGGGAATGGTGATCACACTCTCGTAAGGTCGGCGCATACTAGGAATCATTTCCAGGTAAGGTCGATAGGATTTCAGGAGTGCGATCGCACCATCATGGTTACTATACTCTGCTAGCCAAGCTTCGTAATCAGATTTCTGAACAGGCATCGAATTAAGCTGTTGCGCATTTAAATTGGATATTATTCAGTTAGAAAAAAACCGTCAAACCCTATCCCATGCTCCTATTCCCCCCTTAATTAAGGGGGGTTAGGGGGGATCCGATTCCCCCCTTAATTAAGGGGGGTTAGGGGGGATCCCTGCTGCCCTGCTGTCAGAACCATTGAATTTAAATTAAGACCAGCTTAGCCCATAGTTTCAAACACTTTAAACATTGGTAGATACATAGATATCAAGATCACACCAACCATGCCTCCCAAAACCACAATCATAATTGGTTCCAAGATACTAGTTAGTGCTTTAACCGCTTGCTCCACTTCATCTTCATAGAAGTCAGCAACTTTCATCACCATAGAATCCAACTCACCCGTCTCTTCACCAATACTAATCATTTGAATTGCTAAAGGAGGAAAAATATTTTCTCGTTGTAAAGCGAGGCTAATCATTCCACCCTGTTGAATCTCATTCTTCGCTGAGTTAATAGCATTAGAAATTACCTGGTTACCCGCTGTATCTCTGACAATATCTAAGGAATTCAGGATCGGTACTCCCGAACGAGTTAAGGAGCCAAACACTCGGCAAAAGCGAGCTACAGAGCCTTTTTCATTCAACTCACCAAATAGAGGCAGTTTCAACTGCAAACCATCAATTTGTAACTTACCCATGGGGGTTTTGTAGTAATACTTGAAAGCGGTAACTAATACAATTACAACAACAATAGGAATCAGAACTTTCCAACTTCTGAGGATGCCGCTCAACCATAGCATAAATCTGGTTAAAACTGGCAATTCGGTTCCTAAATCTTGAAATATCCCAGCAAAGATTGGGATCAGAAACATCGTCATTGCCAGAAAAACCAGTAGGGCTAAAAATCCTACCACAGTAGGGTAAGCCATAGCTGATTTGATTTGGTTTTGCAGGCGATTCATATCTTCGAGCAGCTTAGCTAATCGGTTGAGCACTTCATCAAGTACACCCCCAACCTCTCCAGCCTGAACCATACTCACATAAAGATCATCAAAACAATCTGGATGCTTACGCATGGCATCTGATAGATTAGTGCCTTGTTGGACCTCAGCACTGATGTTCATCAACGCCTTTTTCAGCTTAGGATTAGAACACTGTTCCCCTAAAACCCCAAGACATCGGACGATCGCCACACCAGCATTAACCATAGCGGCAAACTGACGAGAAAAGACCGCTTTGTCTTTGATCGTGACATTGGTAAATTTTTCAGAAAGGCTTGATAGGCTAAAGTCAATATCTAAGCTTTTCTTGACGCTGCCAACAGTAGCATACCGATGTTCTAGCATGCTGCGGGCTTGTTCAGGAGTAGCAGCGTCAATTTTTTCTTTTTTGGATTTGCCTGATTTGTCCCGAACTTGAGCAATAAAAGTAGGCATGGCTTTTTTCTAGATTAAGTCTAATAGCAAGTTTTATGATAAGAGTAGTTGCTTCCTCTAGACTAGGGATAAGCCGTCAGCCCTGAGCTTTTAGCTCACGCTACGCGAACAGCTGTCAGCCGTCAGCTTAAAATAAACCTCGAAAGGGATAATTTAATATTAAGAGATTTTAGAGAATTGAAAGTCTGGGCAAAAGCCGATCAAAGCATATGCACCTCAAGTAGCGCATTAGCTGATAGCACCTCAAGTAGCGTGCGCGTAGCGCTTAAGCTGATAGCTGATAGCTTACGACTAGCGGGTCGCCTTTGCTCTACCGCCCTTAGAATTCATCCCTCCAGAACCAGCAAGGATACGCTGCAATTCATCCGGTTTAGAACTTTTACTAAGTCCTGCTTCCAAAGAGATCAAGCCAGATTTCACCTGATAAGCTAAAGCTTGTTCCAGGGTCTGCATTCCCAATTTCATACCGGTTTGGATAGCAGAGTAAACTTGAGAAGTTTTTCCTTCCCGGATCAGGTTAGAAATAGCTGGTGTCACTACCATGATTTCCTGAGCCATAGTCCGACCAAACTCACCAGGTTTAGGATTTTTCTTTGGTACTAGACATTGACTAAATACTGCAATCAAAGAGTTAGACAGTTGAGCTCGGATTTGAGCTTGCTGTCCAGATGGAAACACATCAATAATCCTGTCTACAGTTTGAGCAGCTGAGTTAGTGTGTAGTGTTCCAAATACTAAGTGACCAGTTTCAGCTGCGGAAATAGCTAGACCAATAGTTTCCATATCCCGCATTTCACCAACCAAAATCACATCCGGGTCTTCCCGCAGTGCCCCCTTCAGGGCATTGGCAAAGCTCTTAGTATCTTCACCTTTTTGACGTTGGTGAATCAAGCTCTTGACGTTAGGAAACACATATTCTATCGGGTCTTCCACTGTCAGAATATGTTCTGCCCTAGTGCGGTTAATTAAATCAATCATGGCTGCTAGGGTAGTGGTTTTCCCAGAACCAGTCGGTCCGGTGACCAATACCATTCCCCTTGGTCGTTCACTCATAGACCGCACCACATCCGGTAAACCCAATTTGTCAAAATTAGGAATCTTGGAAGACAACGCCCTCAAGCAAGCCGCATAGCAACCCCGTTCTTTGTAAACATTGACACGGAAGCGAGCCAACCCCTTGACACCATAGGAACAATCAAGTTCCCAGTTTTGCTCCAATTCCTTACGCTGGGAATTGTTAAGCATACTGAAAATCAATCGCTGACAGGCTTGAGGGTTCAGGGCTTCTTCATCAATGGGTTGGAGTTTACCACTGACGCGGAAGTAGACTGGCGCACCCGCTTGGATGTGCATATCTGACCCCCCCATCTCAATCATCTGCTCCATCAAGTCTTCAATCATCAGTTCCATAATCTTCTCTCCCTTAAAAACCTCAGTAGTAGTTAGTGATTAGTCATTAGTCAAAATAAAATAGCCAATTGTTAATTAACAATTAACTAATAACTAATTTAATTTTGAAAACGCGGTGTCATACAGTAAGGACAGTCTAGCCACTCCGGCTGTAATTGAGCTGAGCAAGTGGCACAGGTCAGAGAACTCTTGCGCTTAGCTTTCAGTTCTGCCTCTAAGCCGGAATCAGTAAAGGTTACTCGTTCCACTTCTTCAAAGGTGGTGTAACCTTCCTTTACCAAATTCAAGCTATAGGCTAATATGGTGATCATCCCTTCCTCTACAGCAGCTTCCTTAATCTCCTCCGTGGGGGCACCTTCGTTGATTAAGGCTTGCAGGTTTTCAGAGATGCGCATAACTTCATAAACACCAACCCGTCCTTTGTAACCAATACCATTACAGGTTTTACAGAGTGTACCTTGTGCCCTAGCTTCAGCAATTTGCTCCGGTGTGAGGGTATTGGCGCGATAGATGGTAATCCCCCCTTCTCTAGAGGATGATAAACCATAGCGCGCTAGTTCCGCAGAACTTGGTTGGTAAGAAATGCGGCAATTGGAACAAACACGCCGCATCAATCGTTGAGCTAACACTCCCAGCAAGGCACCAGAAACCATGAAGGGTTCAACACCCATTTCATCTAAACGAGCGATCGCACCAGCCGCATCATTAGTGTGTAGAGTAGTCAAGACCAAGTGACCAGTCAAAGCTGCTTCAATCGCGGTTTTAGCTGTTTCTTTGTCTCGGGTCTCACCCACCAGAATCACGTCCGGGTCTTGGCGCAGAAAGGCTCGTAGAATTGAGGCAAAATCCATGCCTTTTTCCCGGATAACTTGGACTTGGGTAATCCCAGGTAACGAATACTCAATTGGGTCTTCTGCAGTACTAATATTCACCCCAGGGTCATTACGTTCTGCCAGAATTGAATACAAGGTGGTTGATTTCCCCGATCCCGTCGGACCCGTCACCAAGATTAATCCAAAGGGACGCTTAGCCATTTCCCTCACCAATTCTAAGGTGTCTGGGTCTGTGATCAACTTATCCAAGCCCAACTGGGTGGATTCGTTATCTAGGATCCGCAGAACCACCTTTTCTCCATAACGACTGGGCAAGGTATTGACCCGAAAGTCAACTTTCCGCCCCTGGAACATACGCCGAATTTTACCGTCTTGGGGTAAGCGTCTTTCAGCAATGTCGAGATCTGCCATAATTTTGAAACGAGCCGCCACTGCTGTATGTATTCGCTGTGGTAAGGCATCAAAGGCTTGACGCAGTACCCCATCTTTGCGATAGCGCACCCGCAACTGATCCTCTTGGGGTTCGATGTGAATGTCAGAAACCCCTTCTTGTAAAGCCTTAGCCAGGATTTTGTTGACCAGGTTGATGATCGGAGCCCCCCCTGCCTCATTCAAAGAAGAATCTAGGTCTGCTTCCGCTTCCTCTGGGGCATCCTGTAAACTCTCAAATGAGCCTAAATTTTCTAAATCCTCCTTTACATCTACGGATTTTTGTTGATCTAGTTGCTTTTGCCGTGCCAACTGATCGTCAAGATACTGACTAATGATTTGCTGATAGTCTTCCTTAGTGATGACCATCCGTTTCAACTTGATTCCCTGAGGTCGTAGAATCCGATTCAAATCATCCTGGGCTTCTAAATCATCAGGAGAAACCATTGCCACCAAAACCGATGGCGGCTCAGTTTCATGCTTAGATATCGGGAGCAGGTGATAGCGACGGCAAATATCAATAGGAATCAGGGTTTCGATCAAGCCACCGACTTGCTGAGTAGAAATATCACTAATTTCGGGATCTAGAGACTCAACACCAAAAAGAACTTTCAGTTCAAACAACTGCTGTTTCTTGTATTGGCGGATCAAGTCCGGTGGTAACTGACGTCCGGTCATTGCTTCGATGACTTCCGTCAGGGGTCTTCCGGACTTGCGAGTTTCCAGCCAAGCTTCCTGCATCTGGTCAGCATTAACGTAACCAGCCTGAATCAGTTTATTGCCAAAGGGAGAAAAATCGTTACGGACTACTAGGGCGCGTCGTTGAGATGAGGAGTAAGTCATGACGGAATAGGAAGTCTCCTTACTTTACACAGTATTCCCAAAAGCCTTATGTTAAGTGACATAGGAGTGGCAGCCACTCCCTTATTTTTACGTTTTAGTTAGATTGACGGATTAGGATAATTTGTCTTAGCTAAATATCACAGTATACATCATAAAAACTAAGCCAACTCATTTGCTGTATAATTCTTATCAAGTCCTACTCGCTCAAGGTTGGTTACCATCTCAGATGCTACTAGATTTTCGTTAATGACCGATTTATCATCACAACATTCAACTATGCAACAAGACCAGCCAAAGCATGCAAAAAGACTAGCAAACGGAAGTAGCGCCATCAAGGAAAGTCCGTGGAGAAACAACAGTAGGTGGCTCAGTAAGCGTACAGGCCATAAGGATATGATCGGCGACGCTGCCCAAGACCCGCATTGTTGCTAACGGAGGGCTTGCCAGACCACACAGTTGAGGTAAGTCTGAGGTCGCAACAACTCTCAATAAGCTTAGAAACCCATGCTATAGTCTTAGACTGAACGTGGTTAGCTGGCAGGCATTAGAAGCCCCACAACGAACATGCGCAGCATAGGTGCTTAAAGTTACCGTAAGATAGTGGAGCTTTTATGGTTAGTCGCTTATGCGCAAAAGGGTTAAATATGCATGTAATAAAGCTCCACTATCTAAGGTTTCGTCTCCAGGGATGAATTTTGCACAGAGTCTTTTGGGTCCCGAAAGCGAGCTATCAAGCTCCTTATCAACTCTGATTGAGTCATTCCGCGTCGCGAGGCCTCTTGTGCTAACTGTCTTTTCTCAAAATCTGTAATCGAGATTGTTAACTTTTTATCTTTCATTGTGACTTGAAAAATGGCTGTACGTTAACTATAATATTACTAGGTCGATAGATAAGAGGACAAGCAAGGGTGAGAATTGCCTATCAGTACCGGCTAAAGCCAACAAAAGATCAAAAAGAAAAAATAGATAATTGGCTCTCAATGCTTTGTGCTCAATATAATTATTTATTGGCTGAGCGATTTTCTTGGTATGAGCAAAATCGCTGCTCAATCAATGCTTGTCCTCTCGTTTGTCATATTCCCGAATTAAGAAACAATCCAGATTACTACTCTCAGAAAAAGACTTTACCAAATCTCAAAAAAAGTCATCCCTGGTATAAAGAGATTCATTCTCAAGTACTACAGGATGTAGTAAAGAGAGTAAAACTAGCTTTCGATCGGTTTATAAAAGGAGATAGTAACGGTAAACGAAGCGGAAGACCTAGGTTCAAAAAAAGGCACCGCTATCGTACTTTCACTTACCCTCAAATAAAAGAAGGGTGTCTAGAAGGGAATTTAATCAACCTTCCCAAAATAGGTAAGGTAAAGATTATATTACACCGCCCTATCCCTGTTCGCGAAGCGTCGGCTACCCCGAATGGCTTTAAGATAAAGACAGCTTCAATAACAAAAAAGTGTGATGGTTATTATCTGGTCTTGTCTCTAGAAGATAAGACTGTTCCCAAGGTTAAGCCCGACATTAACCCTGAATCTATAATTGGGATTGATGTTGGCCTTAAAGAATTTTTGACCACTTCTGAAGGGGAAACAGTAAGCATTCCTCAATATTATCGACGGTCTCAGAAAAGGCTGAGAGTTATTCATAAAAGAGTATCTCGACGAAAAAAAGGAGGGAAAAATAGACTCAAAGCTATCAAACAACTTGGAAAACAGCACAAAAAAGTATCGGACAAGCGAAAAGACTTTCATTTTAAGACAGCCAAATATTTGCTGTCAAAATACGATGTAATTGCTCACGAAAAATTAAACGTAAAGGGACTTGTCTTATCTCGATTGGCTAAATCTGTGTTAGACGCTGGGTGGTCTAGCTTTCTGACAATCCTGGCAAGCAAAGCCTTAAATGCTGGCTTGTTGGCGATTCCAGTAAGTGCTCGGAACACTTCACAGAACTGTTCCAGTTGCCGCAAAAAAGTCCCTAAAAAGTTGCATGTTCGGTGGCATGATTGTCCTCACTGTGGTTGCAGTTTGGACAGAGACCACAATGCAGCAATAAATATAAAAAACAGAGCGGAAGGGCAGTCCGTTCTTAAAGCCCAGCGCCTCCTAAGCGATAGCCGGACTGGCTGGGAAGCCTACACTGACCTTACAGGTTCAGTGTAGGAGCTGTCACTTTACAAAATTTGCTGGAAAATTGGTTGGCTAGTAAGAAATTATAGATAAACTAGCAGTCTATTGAATTGGGATGAGTGGAGCATGATTGACGAAGCAAAACAGTCAGATAACACTTCGCAGGAGACAAAGGAAGAGTCCACTACGGTACTCGCAGACAATCTTGAGGTGGAAGCGGTAGCCGTAGCCTCTGACTCAGAGGTCAACTCTGAAGCAGCACAACCAACTGAATCCCCTGCTGCGGAAGCATCTGAGCCAGAGTCGGTAGACCAAGCCGAGACCGAGGTAGCTCAAGCAGCTACCGATGAATCACCTACGGAGGATGATTCCAAAATTATAGAAACCATCAAGCAGGAAAATGAGGCCCTGAAAGCTCAACTAGAAGAGCGAACTCAGCAATGTGATTCCTTTAAATCTCAATACATCCGGATTGCGGCAGATTTTGAGAATTTCCGCAAACGGTCAACTAAAGAGAAAGAAGACTTGGAACATCAAGTTAAAGGAAACACCATCACTGAGTTATTGTCAGTAGTAGATAACTTTGAACGGGCGCGCACCCAAATTAAGCCTCAAAATGATGGGGAAATGTCAATTCACAAAAGCTATCAAGGTGTTTATAAACAGCTGGTAGATAGCCTCAAGCGCCTTGGGGTTGCTGCGATGCGACCAGAAGGGCAAGAGTTTGACCCCAATCTCCACGAAGCGGTTATGCGAGAACCAACGGATGACTATCCAGAAGGAGTAGTCATAGAACAGCTAATGCGGGGTTATTTACTTGGGGAGCGGGTGTTACGTCACGCTATGGTGAAAGTAGCTGCTGCGGCAGAACCACAGGAAACCTCGGAAGCTCAGAAATCTGCTGAGTCAGAAAATTAGCTGCCATTGAGTGGTTAACCTTCCTTTGGTGTCAGTCTCTGACCATCCTACGAAAAGGGACGAACGCACCAAGGGAAGTTCTATTATTTTGACCGAAGACCCTGAGGGCGCAAGCCCCTGGATTCTATCCATGGGGTTAGCCCGAACAGGAATTTATTCCCTAACTGCGATACGAACTTTTGCTTCAATATATCGACTATAATAGTAAGCAATGTATTAACCCCAAGGAGGTGGTTTTAGGTGTTGGTCATGGAGTTCAAGGCTGTTCTCAAAGAGCCTCAAAGGTTTGCAATAAATGAAGCCATTAGAACGGCTCGCTTTGTCCGCAATAAAGTACTTCGGTACTGGATGGACAATCGTGGTACAGGGAAAAAAGAACTCTATCGCTACAACACTCAACTAAGAGACGAATTCAAGTTTGTTAAAGACCTCAATAGTCATGCTTGTCAGGCATCAGTTGAGAACGTAGAACGCGCTATCAAACGTTTCTTTGATAATTGCCAGAATAAAATCCCTGGGAAGAAAGGTTATCCCCGTTTCAAAAAGCATTCTAGGTCAGTCGAATATAAGCAATCTGGATGGAAGTTATCCCCAGATAAGAAGTCCATAAAATTCACCGACAAGAAAGGCATTGGGCAAGTCAAGCTCAAAGGTACCTGGGACTTGTGGCGCTTCGACCAGAAGCTAATTAAGCGAGTTCGGATTGTTCAAAGATCCGATGGGTACTATGTCCAGTTTTGCGTCAAGGTAGATAATTATGACCAATTAGAAGCAACTGGGTTTACTGTTGGCTTGGACGTTGGGCTAAAAGAGTTCTATACAGACTCTGATGGGTATTCTGAACCTAACCCAAGATTTTACAGAAAAGGTGAAAAGCGTTTAAAATTTTATCAACGTCGGGTTTCCCGAAAAAAGAAAGGCTCTACTAACCTAAGACGCGCAATTAATAGGCTGGGTAGACATCACCTTAAAATAAGTAGGCAACGTGAAGAACATGCCAAGAGACTGGCCCGTTGCGTAATCCGGTCTAACGACCTGGTCGCTTACGAAGATTTGAGGGTTAAAAATTTAGTTAAAAATCACTGTCTCGCTAAGTCTATTAATGATGCAGGTTGGTACCAGTTTAGGGAATGGTTGGAATATTTTGGGCAAAAGTTTGGTCGGATAACTGTTGCAGTTAATCCTGCCTATACAAGCCAGAATTGTTCCAAATGTGGTGAAGTGGTCAAAAAGTCATTATCAACTCGAACCCATGTCTGTCAGTGTGGGTGTCGGCTAGACCGCGACCACAATGCCGCCAAAAATATCCTAACTAGAGCCTTGAGTACCGTGGGGCACACGGGAACTTTACTTAACGCTTGGGGAGAATTGGCCTCTACTCTTCCTGATTCCGGTCTGGTTGAGCAAGTCAGCTCGTTGAACCAAGAATCCCCCGGCATAAGCGCCGTGGGGAGTGTCAACAACTCAACAAAAAATCAAACTAAAATAACTTAACATAACCGTTAAGCCGCAACCCTATGGGAAAAGTTATTGGCATCGACCTAGGCACAACCAATAGTTGTGTTTCTGTCTTAGAAGGGGGTAAACCCATAGTCATTTCCAGCTCGGAAGGTGGGCGAACTACACCGAGTATTGTGGGATTTGGCAAGTCAGGGGAGCACCTGGTGGGTCAACTGGCCAAGCGTCAAGCAGTCACCAATGCGGAAAACAGTGTCTACAGTATCAAGCGCTTTATCGGACGTCGTTGGGATGAAACTGCTACAGAGCGTTCCCGTGTCCCCTATACCTGTGTTAAGGGTCGTGATGAGACGGTAGATGTAAAGATTCGGGATCGGGAGTACACCCCTCAGGAAATCTCGGCCATGATCTTACAAAAGCTCAAGGCTGATGCTGAAACCTTTCTTGGGGAGTCAGTGACTCAAGCTGTGATCACAGTTCCTGCCTACTTTACCGATGCTCAACGGCAAGCCACCAAGGATGGGGGTACCATTGCTGGTTTGGAAGTATTGCGCATTATAAACGAACCGACTGCTGCTGCTCTTGCCTATGGCTTAGATAAGCTGGATCAAGACCAGCTTATATTGGTGTTTGACTTGGGTGGTGGTACCTTTGATGTCTCAGTTCTGCAACTGGGGAATGGGGTCTTTGAAGTAAAGGCAACTTCTGGGAACAATCACTTGGGGGGAGATGACTTCGATAATGTGATTGTCCGCTGGATGGTTCAAAACTTTAAAGCCAAAGAGGGCATCAATCTCACCGAAGACAAAATGGCTCTTCAGCGTTTGCGAGAGGCGGCGGAAAAGGCAAAAATTGAACTGTCTAGCATGGTAGCCACCCCCATCAACTTGCCCTTCATTACTGCTGATGAAACAGGACCAAAACATTTAGAGATGGAGTTGTCCCGGGCTAAGTTTGAAGAACTATCCAGGGACCTGATTAACGCAACTATAGAACCGGTAAAGCAGTCGCTCAAAGATAGTGACCTCAAGCCAGAGCACATTGACCGGATTTTGCTGGTAGGGGGTTCAACCCGTATCCCGGCGGTGCAGGATGCCATTAAAAAGTTTTTTAATGGTAAAGCTACTGATCGTTCGGTTAACCCCGATGAAGCTGTGGCATTGGGAGCAGCAATTCAGGCTGGTGTTTTGGGCGGGGAAGTAGAGGATGTCCTGCTACTGGATGTTACTCCCCTGTCCCTAGGTATAGAAACGTTAGGAGAAGTGTTCACCAAAATTATCGAGCGCAATACTACTATTCCTACCAGTAAGTCCCAGGTATTTTCCACAGCTACTGATGGACAAACCTCCGTAGAAATCCACGTATTGCAGGGGGAGCGGGCAATGGCTAGAGATAACAAAAGCCTAGGAAAATTCCTGCTCACTGGTATTCCCCCAGCTCCCCGTGGTGTCCCTCAAATTGAAGTTACCTTTGAAATTGATGTCAACGGCATTCTTAAAGTCGCTGCCAGTGATCGAGGAACTGGGAAAGAGCAAAGTATTGTGATTACCAATACGGGTGGATTAAGTCCAGCGGAAGTGGAACGGATGCGCCGTGAGGCAGAAGACTATGCTGACCAAGACCGCCGTCGCATGGAATTGGTGCAACTCAAAAACCAAGCCGATGGCTTACTATATAACTATGAATCTACTATCAAAGACCATGGGGAATTGATTAGCGCTAACCTTCAGGCTCAAGGACTAAAGGAGCAAGCAGATCAACAAAAGCAGCACCTAGATACCATAATCACAGACCCCTCAATTGAGGTCGAGGAGGTGAAAGAAGCTATTGAAACTTTGCAGAAAACTGTCTTGGAAATTGGGGGGATCATTTACGCCAGTGCCAGCCTGGGGTCAGACCCGGAATTTATCGTGTCTGACGAAACAGTTCAAGAGTCCAATTCAAACGACTCCACCCAAATAGAACCGGATGCTGTAGGAGAATTTGTGGTTGATTTTGAGGATGAAACCTTAGAGGTGGAGGTTGACTACGAAGCTGTTGATTACGGCAACAGCTCCCTAAAAGATAGATAATTCAATTCCTTGCTTTGACTAGCTCAAGCCAACCTTGAGATTATGGTCACATAAGCAGGTGGCAATCAGCTGATTTTTTTGATAGACAATGATATAGGATGCAGGTAATGCTGGAATGCGCTCTTTGTGCTTTTATAGCAATAACCTGAGGAATAACAAGAGCCCCCACTATATAAATGGAAGACCGATCAGCGCTCTATGGCTGACTATTATGATCTGCTTGGTGTCTCTCGTGATGCCGACAAAGATGAAATTAAACGTGCTTACCGTCGCTTGGCACGGAAGTACCACCCAGATGTTAACAAAGAACCAGGAGCTGAAGAGCGCTTTAAGGAAATTAACCGGGCTTACGAAGTCCTATCAGAACCAGAAACTCGAGCAAGATATGACCGTTTTGGGGAAGCTGGTGTTTCCTCAGGTGCGGGAGCAGCCTACTCGGATTTTGGCGATATGGGCTTTGCTGATATTTTTGAAAGCTTCTTCAGCGGCTTTGCTGGTGGTATGGGTCAGCAAACTGGTGGTCGTCGGCGTAGTGGCCCGGTGCGTGGTGACGACCTGCGACTAGACTTGAAGCTGGCTTTCAAGGAAGCTATATTCGGTGGTGAAAAGGAAATCCGCATTCCTCACCTAGAAACTTGTAAAGTCTGTAACGGCACAGGGGCAAAGCCAGGAACTCGAGCCCGCACTTGCCCAACGTGTAACGGTACAGGTCAAGTACGGCGTGCTACTCGTACCCCTTTTGGTAGTTTCACCCAAGTCTCAGTCTGTCCTACCTGTAACGGTGAAGGTCAAATCATTGAGGATAAGTGTGAAGCCTGTGGTGGTGCTGGTCGTAAACAAGAAACCAAAAAACTGAAAATCACCATTCCAGCAGGGGTGGATAATGGCACCAGGCTACGGGTTTCTAAAGAAGGGGATGCTGGATTACGTGCTGGTCCACCAGGAGACCTATACGTTTATCTATTTGTAAACGAAGACAGCCAGTTTCAGCGGGATGGCATTAACATTCTGTCTGAAATGAAAATTAGCTATTTACAAGCAATTTTAGGCTGTATTATCGAAGCAGAGACAGTAGACGGTCCAGTGGAATTAACTATTCCACCCGGTACTCAACCCAATACTGTATTAACTTTAGAGAATCACGGTGTCCCAAAATTGGGCAACCCAGTCAGTCGGGGCGATCACCTAATCACGATTTTGATAGATATCCCCACTCGGATTAGCCCTGAGGAAAGGGAATTGCTAGAGAAGCTAGCGAAAATTAAGGGTGAGCGCACTGGTAAAGGTGGTATCGAAGGATTCTTGGGAGGGTTGTTTGGCTCATGAGTGGACTAGCCTCCTCGCAGATGAGTTCATTACCTGATGATCAACTGGATCTGCGGGGTACCCCTTGCCCGATTAACTTTGTTCGCACTAAACTCTATCTAGAAAAAATGGCTCCAGGTGCCCTATTAGAAGTGTGGCTCGACCCAGGAGAACCCATTGAACAGGTTCCTGATAGTCTGACTATGGAGGGTTACCCCATAGAGGGTGTTGAAGAACGCGATCGCTATTTTGCTCTGAAGGTGCGTCGTCCACACCAGCATCTTCATGATTGAATTAGAATACACTAATTCGTCAAACTTGTCAACCCGTTGGCTGGGTACCGTGCTGGCGGTTCAGGCAAATTTCTATCAGGTGCGTTTAGATCAGTTGAAGGTTGACAAGTTGGAGGTTGTAGGTTGTGAAGATAACCTTCAAGCAAATAACCTACAACCTTCAACCCTCTTATGTACCCGTAGAGCCCGGTTAAAAAAAATTGGCCAGCAGGTGATGGTGGGAGACCGGGTTGTAGTAGATGAACCTGACTGGGTTGGTGGACGAGGGGTGATTGCTGAAGTGCTGCCCCGGACAACCCAGCTCGACCGCCCACCAATCGCCAATGCTCAGCAAATTCTGGTGGTTTTTGCTCTGGAAGAACCGACCCTGGATGCTTATCAGCTGAGTCGGTTTTTGGTGAAGGCAGAATCTACTGGTTTCAAGGTATGTCTGTGTCTGAATAAACGTGATTTAGTAACACCACAGCAACAGCAGCATTGGCAACAACGTCTGGAAGCATGGGGTTATCAGCCAGTCTTGATCAGCGTTCATAATGGTACTTGTTTAGAACAACTGACTGACCTGTTGAGTCAGACCATCAGCGTTATGGCTGGTCTTTCCGGTGTGGGTAAATCGAGTCTAATTAATTATCTGATTCCAGCAACAACGGTGCGGGTGGCAGAAGTGACTGGGAAACTGGGTCGAGGACGCCACACCACTCGGCATGTGGAATTATTTGAATTGCCTAAAGGTGGTTTTTTGGCAGATACCCCCGGATTCAATCAGCCTGACTTGACTTGTTCTCCTGAGGATTTAATCCATTACTTTCCAGAAGCAAGAGAGCGTTTAGCCCAACACCGCTGTCAATTCAGTAATTGCCTACATCGGGATGAGCCAAACTGTGCTGTGCGAGGAGACTGGGAACGGTACCAGCATTATCTGGATTTTTTAGCAGAAGTGATTGCACGGCAAGAGGCTTTGAAGCAAAAAGCTGATCTTGAATCCACTATGAAGTTAAAAATTAAAGCTTCTGGTCGGCGTCAATACGAACCTAAGCTAGAAACAAAAAAATACCGCCGTCGCTCCCGCCGTACTCAGCACCAGAACCTAGATGAACTTTATGACGAGATGAATTAAGGTTAAAGGATGAAGTATGAATACTTCATCCTTCAACCGTTTAACTTCAAAGCGCGTTTAACTTCTAAGGCTAACCCCAAATTTTTCCTCTAGGGCTTCTCGCACTTTCTGATGTACTGGCTCGACTTCTGCATCAGTAAGAGTGCGATCGCTAGCACGGTAGATTAGCCGAAATGCCAAACTTCTCTGTGCCTCAGGAACAGACTCTCCTTTATATTCATCAAACAATTGCACTGACTCCAACAAATTCCCCGCAGCTTTGCGAGTTGAACGTTCGATTTCTGCCACAGATACTTGTAGTGGGGCAAAGAACGCAATATCCCGGTCAATGGCTGGGTAGGTGGAATAGACTTGGAATCGGGGAGTCAGAATTTCATCGCGATCAAGAGCCTCTAAAATTAGCTCCAAGTCCAAATCAAATACATAAACCTGATCGGGAAAACCTCTTTGTGAGCTTAGCTGGGGGTGCAATTGCCCAAATTTGCCTAATTTTTCACCTTGCAACCACATCGATGCAGTCCGTCCTGGGTGAAGACGGGGATCGCTGTGGTCTGGTTGGTATTCTACTGTCAGACCGCAACGGGAAAACACTCTCTCGAGTACTCCCTTAGCCTCGTACCAGGTCATGGGTTCGGAATGCCCTCCCGTGACCCAGTTACCTTGGGTGATATTT
This sequence comes from Moorena sp. SIO3E8, assembly GCF_010692445.1. NCBI lineage: Bacteria > Bacillati > Cyanobacteriota > Cyanophyceae > Coleofasciculales > Coleofasciculaceae > Moorena > Moorena sp. SIO3E8. Next base: position 25,373 of record NZ_JAAHHM010000024.1, read on the forward strand.
CCCCCTAAAATCCCGGCAATAGCATCAGCTTCTGCGAAACCCTCTTCTGCTCGCCAGAAGATCCGACCAATTTCAAAACCGTTGAGTACACCGTTACCTTGCTCGATATTGTACTGACAGGCATCAATAAGCCCTGATAGTAAATCCGTGCGTAGGGATGAGTATTCCGTAAACAGGGGATTATCAAGACGAATTTGGTTTTGTTCCTCTGGCTTGACCAAGGAATACTGGACTAATTCGGTCAACCCAACTGCACGGAATTGCGATCGCAGTTTTCGCTTTAAAAATTCCTCAGCAGACAGATAACCTGGTTCAGTTTTGTCTGGTAAGCTATCACAGAAGTTGTCATAGCCGTAGAGACGGGCAATTTCCTCAATTAAATCAATTTCTCGCTCTAAATCCCGGTAGCGGTAGGGGGGTACAGTCACTTTCCATTGGGGAGAATCCTGGGGTGTAATTGGTTGTAGTTGACATCCGAGGGCAGTCAGGATTCTTTCCACATCTTCTGGCAGGATTTCCCCAAGCTCCTCTCCCTCATGAACTGGTCCTAAAATCTTATTGACACGGTCAAGACGTAACTCAATGGAACGTGCCCAAGTAGAGGGGTCAGGGCGCTGGTCAGCAATACTCTGGGTTGTGGGAGTACCACCAGCTAACTCAGTAATTAATGCGATCGCTCTTTTACAAGCAATATCCAATTCTGCTTGATTGACACCACGCTCATAACGGGTAGATGATTCTGTCCGTATGCTTTGACTACGGGAAGAACGACGAACAGTCACTGGATCAAACAGTGCTGCTTCCAAAACAATACTTTGGGTGTTCTCGTTCACTTCTGTGGGTTCCCCACCCATAACCCCAGCCATCGCAACGGGTTGGTCGTTAGCTGTGATCAGTAACGCTTGTGGTTCCAGGGAACGGGTTTGACCATCAAGAGTAGTCAGGGATTCCCCACTGTTAGCAAAGCGGACACCAATGGTCACGTTTTCTGCACCAGCAACAGCTTGCAAGCGTTCCCGGTCAAAGGCATGGAGAGGCTGACCCCATTCCAAGAGAATATAGTTAGTGACATCCACTACATTATTAATCGGTCGCACTCCAGCGGCTTCCAAGCGCTGTTGTAACCAATCGGGAGAAGGAGCAATCTTAACCCCTTCAATCACAGTGCCAATATAGGCGGGACAAGCTTTGGGTTCAGATACTTTCAAGGTCAAGGCATCGGATTTTTTGGGAATAGACACCTCAACAGCTTCTGGCAAGCTTAAGGATACCCCAGTTAAGGCGACTACTTCTCTGGCCACGCCCACCATACTTAGAGCATCTGCCCGATTAGCCGTAGACGTAACATCAAGAATGATATCAGTTAACCCCAGTAAGGGACGAGCATCACTGCCTAGGGGTATAGTTTCTGCCTCGAAAATATGAATGCCAGCGGATTCCTTGGCCAAGCCCACTTCTGCTAAGGAACAAATCATCCCTTCTGAGCGAACACCGCGCAGTTTTGAGGCGCGAATTTTCAAATCAATAGTTGGTAGGTAGGTTCCGATGGTGGCGACCGGCACGTAAATGTCTGGTCGGACATTGGACGCACCACAAACAATATTCAATGGGTCACTGCCACCAATATCAACTTGACAGACCCGAAGCTTATTGGCATTAGGGTGAGGCTCTACCTCCAGAACCTTGCCAATCACCACTCCATCGGCCAGGGTTCCTAGGTCTTCAATATCTTCTACCTCAAACCCAGCCATAGTTAGGGTTTGAGCTAGCTCTTCTGGTGTCAGAGTTACCTCTACTAGTTCTCGCAGCCAGTTTAACGATATACGCATGGACTCCTAAATTTTTTTGCTGAACTCTAATATAAGGTAATAAATAAGGTGCAAGTTGCCGGTTACTTCCACCGTAAGCATATGCGCTACGCGCACGCTACGCGAACAGCAGTCAGCGGTCAGCCGTGAGCTTTAGGCTCACGCTGCTTGAGGTGCTTATTTTATTCAAAAGCTGTTCGCTTAGCGTGGCCAAAGACCAATGGCACCTCAAGTAGCGTGCGCATAAGCTGATAGCTGATAGCTGATAGCTGATAGCTGATAGCTGATAGCTGATAGCTGATAGCTGATAGCTGATAGCTGATAGCTGATAGCTGATAGCTTACCTTCCACGAAAACATTTTTCTATTGTGATGGGCCTAACCCCTTAACGCTTGACAAAAGTACACTATCTATGGTCAATGCTAAATAAACGCTCTAAAATATAGGTAGCTTCATATACGTTTTACTTTAATCACCCTTTACTTAACTCAAAATTGTCCTTTGTACCCTTAGGTGGATACAAAAAATAAGGTATCCTGGTTGAGGATCAGGTTTCACCGGAATAGTTGTCTAACTAAGGGGGTAGTAAGAGGCATTTTGCATAAAATAAAGAAAAGTAAAAGACTATAAATCATCTTTCCTGCTCAGGTGCTCCGAGCAAAAGTTTTAGTTCCAGTATGGGCAAAGGAACATCAGTAAGGCTGAATGAGCTACTGTCTAAATCCTACCTGCACTCAGGCAAAAAACCCAGAACACGCCGACTTTTGTCAGGCGTGCAGTTCTAAATTATTATTAGTTGACCGCTATCGTGTGATCAAACCACTCGGTCAAGGCGGATTTGGAGCAACTTTCTTAGCAACAGATCAATCCTTGCCCGGTAAGCCGACCCGTGTAATCAAACAACTCCGCCCAAGCGCCAAAGGCTCAGAGATTTCACCGATGGCAAGGGATCTGTTTGAGCGAGAAGCCCGAACCTTGGGAGAAATAGGGAATCATCCCCAATTCCCACAGTTATTCGATTACTTTCAAGACAATGAGCATTTTTATCTGGTTCAGGAATACATTAGCGGTTTGACACTGCAACAGCAAGTCAGACGGTCTGGTTCATTCTCGGAAGAGGGAGTTAAACAATTTTTAAGTGAAATTCTACCACTCCTGCAATATATTCATCAGAAAAACGTAATTCACCGGGACATTAAACCAGCGAATATAATTCGTCGTGACCAAGACCGCAAACTGGTACTGATTGATTTTGGGGCTGTGAAAAACAGCCAAACCAATCCCTCCAATTCCTCAGACACAGTATTGACCAACTATGCCATAGGAACTCCAGGCTTTGCCCCTCCTGAACAAATGGCATTGCGACCTGTAATTGCTAGCGATATCTATGCAGTGGGGGTTACTTGCCTTTATCTGTTGACGGGTAAATCTCCCAAAGACCTCGATTATAATCCTTCAACCGGAGAAATAGTCTGGCAGACTAATGTCAACGTTAGTGACCACTTTGCTAAGGTTTTAAGAAAAATGCTGGAGTCTTCTGTCCGTTATCGCTATCAGTGCTCAGAAGACATCCTGAGAGCTCTTGACCTAGAGCCATATCTGGAGAGTTTAAACAAAAGCTTAGTGTCGCAACCGATGGATGACGCTAATTCTCACTTCAACTCAGGGAATTTGGGTCCTGTGAATGGTTATTCATCCCCGTCGTCAGTTCAATCCCGAAGAATGGCAGAGCAAATTAGAGAATGGCGGGAGCGTCGGGGATTGAGCAATGGTCGAAGATCAGAACCTAAAAACGGTGGAGGTTTTACCAACAGGGATTCTACAGCTGTGAGCGGTAGTAGGAATAGCATTACAGGCAAGTCGAAGGGTAATGGCAAGTTGGAGGCGGAAACGTTATTAAAAGCTTACGGCTCTGGCAGAAGAGACTTTGCGGCTAAAGATTTGAGGGGACTTAACCTTAATAATGCCCAGTTATCTGGGATAATTTTCCGCCAGGGCAAACTGTTAAATATTAGTTTGAAGGGAGCGGATTTATCTAGTGCTAATTTTGGTGAAGCGAATCTCCATCAAGCCGACTTACGCAATGCCAATTTGGGTCGAGCTTACCTGAAAAAAGCTATTTTGGCAGGAGCAGACTTGCGTGGGGCAAATCTTAGTTATGCTCATCTCGAAAATGCTAATCTACGGGGAGCAAATTTGTGTGGAGCCAATCTTGCTAATGCTAAAGTTACTCAAGAACAGTTGACCCAAGCTAAGACTAATTGGACAACAGTACTCCCTACTGGGAAGCGGGGGTTTTGGTAATATAGCGCAGGGAGTAGGGAGTAAGGAGTAGGCATGCTAGCAATAGGCAATAGGGAACAAAAATTACCACAATTCATTTATGATTATATAGCACTACGGATTTAGATTAGGACATTCCTAAACTCAGCAAACCTAGTTCTAGCTTACTTTTGACTTCTGACTTCTAACTTCTAACTTCTGACTTGCGCGTAGCGCTATATAGGTAATCAGGGATTATTTTTTTTTACTTCCTGGCTTTACTTTCTTAATCTCACTTGCTGGCTTGACATTCATCTTAGATAAAGACTTTCTGATTTTATCTATTTTATCTTTGAGGGATTCTGAAAGACATTTGGTGGTTTTAATAACAGCAAGCAAATCATCTGTTGTCACTGTATCTTTTTCTGGATCAAGGAAAACATTTTCTATGGTTTCTTTAACAACAGCTTCAATGTCAGCACCACTATAACCATCGGTTTCTTTTAGCAAGCTAATTATATCAATCATCCTATTCCATTTATTTCTCCTTTTTAGATGGATTTCAAATATTTTTTTGCGCTCATCCCCATTAGGAAAATCTACAAAGAACAGTTCATCAAATCTTCCTTTTCTGAGAAATTCAGCCGGAAGTTTGGCAATATCATTAGAGGTAGCCACAATGAAGACAGTGTTTTCTTTCTCTTGAATCCAAGTTAAAATATTACCAAATAATCTGGTGGTGATATCACTTCCGCCTCCAGTTTCGCCAATGCCAGCAAAGGCTTTTTCAATTTCATCTATCCATAAAATACAAGGACTAACCGCCTCAGCTATTTTAATTGCCCGACTTAAGTTTTCTTCACTCTCTCCCACATACTTACCAAGTAGTTTACCAATATCTAGCCGCAGTAGAGGAACTTCAAACAGATGAGAAGTAGCTTTGGCGACTAAACTTTTGCCACACCCAGGCATCCCAATTAGCATAATACCTTTAGGTATATCCACTCCAAATTTGATAGCTTGGTCGAGATTTTTAAATATATTAGCTTTTCTAGTCAGCCAGGACTTGAGATTATCAAGCCCTCCAACGTCATCTAGTGTTTCTTTGAAATTCTTAATTTCAAGGGTGCCAGATTTTTTGATAATTTGTTTTTTTTCTTGGATGATTAGGTGCTTATCATTTTTGTCTATACAGCCACCCTGTTGATAGGCTAGGTTTAAGATCTGGATAATTTCAAATTTACTTAATCCTTTAAAGGATAAGGATAATTCTTCAATGACATTGTCAGTCATATCAAATTGTAAATCCTGCAAAAATTGTTTAATTATTCCTCTAATTTGATTAAGATTGGGAATAGGGACTTCAAAGACCGTAATAAATTTATCAAGTTCAGCCGGAATGATTAATTGACTAGAAACAATAAAACTAGTGGTATAAAAATTATCCTTGTATAGGGTCTTGAGGGCAATTGATTTGAGCAGAGCAATGACTTTGGGATTATCTAAATAAAAGTGAATATCCTTGAGTACCAGAAAACTATCCCCACTTTCATTATTATCAAAAGCTGACAAAAACGTTTCTAAGTCAAAGTTAGACTTAGAATTTTTGGTCTCAAAATCAACATGACCACCAGCATCATTATATTCATAAACGTCAGCTGTTGTAGCAATCTCCTTAATCAGCAAATCAGTAGAATGGAAATCAAAATCGTTGATATAAATGATTGGTCTTAAGGAATCAACATAGGAAGAAAGTTTATGAATTGTATTGTTCATGATAATTGTTAATCGGGAATCGGGAATCGGGAATCGGGAATCGGGAATCGGGAATCGGGAATCGGGAATGGGGAGTGGGGAAGAAAGGTAAGCATTCAGTCAGCTATCACTCACAAGCTGACTGCTGACAGTTGACAGCTGACAGCTAACATGAGAAATGCTATATAATCTCAAACTTCCAAATAACCAATTACATGGTCAGGATTTCTACTCTTGTAATCTATCCCATCTAGAATGACAAATTTACCATTAACATCATCGGCTGATAACTCTTCACCATGTTTACCAGAGTTTCTTACATAATTTCCATCGTTCATACCTAAAATCATAAAACGCTTACCCTTGGGTTCAATATCTTTCCAAAACTCTTTTGTCTCACCTTTAAATATTTTTAGATGATTCCTGACTAAATAAAACATTTTATGAATTGCAAATTCTTTTTCTGAAAGTACCAAATTTTGTTCGGAAGGAAATATCATGTATTCCACATAATCATTAGAACTATCAGAATAAAACATTAAACCATTCATGATTTTTCCCACAGCATCTTCTTTTTTAAATTGATCGGACCTCAAACTTGGTTCTGAATGAGATACCATCACATCATCACTCTCAGTTAAATCCAAAATTAAACACTTTTTTTCTGGAGTAACAAGTTTCTGCCACCTACGATTAGTGTCTGCTTTATGCTGAATAGGTTTTAGACTAAGTATATCAGGATGTTTTAAAAATCCTTCAGATAACATTTTGGCTGTATTAGGATTAATTTTATTTGTCAAATTTTCTATTCTTTCAGCCATCATGTCAGACCCTAACACTAATCTTCTCAAAGTGGGATTCATGAATGATACAAAAAGAGATAAGGGGACTTTGTCAAAAAATTCATCATACAAGCCTGGTAAGTGAAACTTAAATATCCAGAAATAGTTTTTAGCAATTTGTGCTACACTACTTTTAATCAACGCAATATTATCGGGATCCTCCAACATCCCTGTCAATACTCTATAGTAACCCTGGTGATAATCCTTAATAATGGCTTTGCGATTAAAATTGTTCTTAGCATAATTATTTACCTTGTTCTGGAATTCTTCATGGAATTGGATACTATACAAGGATTCCTCTAGTTTAGTTGCTTCAATTTCCATATCGAAAATTTTCACTAGTTCCTTGCTAATCTCTAGGTCACTTTCGGCTGAGATATCCTTTATTTTTGATAAGGTATCTGTAAATCCCCTAACAGCAAGCCACTTTTGCAATAGACCACTTTTGTAATATCTCAAGATATCATCGATATTAAAATTTTCCCTAACACCATCTAAATCTCTGACTGGAATATTATCCAAAATAAGACTAAACTTAATTGTCTTTGCCATCTTTATCCACCTCAATAATTTAATTTTAATAATTTAATTTTGCTGTCAAGGGCTACCAATTCAATGGATTTAATTTACTTTTAGTAAAAGCTCGCCCAAAAGATTTTGCTCCTGCCCAGGCTTTTTTTACTGTTTTGGTTACTGCTTTTTTACCAAAATTGGCTACTTTTTTGATACCAGTGGCAATAGGTTGACCAATGTTTTTTCCAGCAATTTTACCTGTAACGCTTCCTAGCATTCCTCCAACTGCTGTGCCAATTGGTCCAAATACAGTTCCAACAGTAGCTCCGATACTTGTACCGGATAACCAACCGACAGCCTTGGTGTTTAGACTCACTAAGGTACAGGTAGCTGCAACTTCTCTATCATATAAATCTTCTACAGCCTCAATCAGTGTAATCTCGCCTTTGCCAAGTTTATAGCCGATTTGGGGAAGCGTCAGTCCCATATCAATCATGGCAGCAATTTGGGCTATATCTACTTCATCAAGTATGCCTAAGTGACCCTCTTCTTTAGCAACTACTGTGCCTAAGGTAACTAGTTGTTTGAAGGTATTATCTAAGGGCCCAAGGTATTGATTTAAATAATTATCAGCAACGTCCAGAAAGGAAAAATTATTAAAATAATCTAGATTTAAAGGGTCTAAAAGTGTATCAAACTGCTGGGCCATGGAAATTGAAGATAGCATGGAGTTGTTCTGAATATCATCTAATACTTGTTGTTCCATAACTCTAGGCTTGTTGATGCCTTCAACTTCAATTTCCTTGAGAGGAGTATATACGCCCGTTGGTTCACCAGACAATGACGCTAATTGCTGATTATTGGCTAAAACTAAGGCTTCTTGAATCTCTTGAACAATTTCACCTCTTTTTATCACACTTTCTCTATCGGTGATTTCTTCAAGGGTAGATTCAAGCCAATTTACTTTTGATTTACCTTGTTCTTGAGCACTGATTAAGCTTTGATGATAACTATCAATCAAGTCGATAGTATCTAACGCATTGTTGATATCACTAAGGGTTTTGGTTTTGTCTTTTATGCCTTGACGCTTCTCGATAACATCCTTACAAAAATGTTGAATATTATCTCGATCATGATACTCTTGATAGTTGACTAAGATTTCGGAAATTATTTGTTCAGTAGTTTTCCTACCCTGAGGAGGGATCAAGTCGCTCATTGTTGTTATGATTTACTGAGGATATTACTGATAATACAAGGGTTAGGGCTGGTGTGGAATTCCATAGGATCCCATCGTATTATAGCCTAGTCCAGGATATATTCTTTTTTGAGACTTATGTTAATTATAGTACCAAGTTAACTGGGATCAAGTCTTAGATTTTGACGTATAGTTCTGGGGGGGTGACGAAAATACTTATAAAGTAGACAGGGCAAGCGATCTAGCTCTCATTCCTCGTAAATAATACTTCTGTTGTCTTGATGCAAAGCGCGAGTGGTTTGAAGTTACCGTAAGATAGTGGAGCCTTATTCAAAAGTATTTAACCCTTTTCTGCATAACCTGCTAACTATAAAGGCGACCCTATCTAAGGTTTCCTCTCCGGGGGAAACCCCCGCATGAAGGCGCTGCATCGCTTATTACGATTAAGCTTCATTAATTTTTGGATTAAATTAATTAGTTCATGGCTAAATTTCACCCAAGCTTGAGCATGTAAGCCTATATAAAAACTAGACGGTGCGCGCCTCCTAGGGCGAGTAAATCGCCCTTGGGTCGCACCGCTGTGTCGTCGTTGTAAACGACCAGATTCTTTTACTCTACCGACATATTCCTGAACTCCTTTGCGTTTTATTTCTTGTCCGTTAAGAGTAGCAGAAGTATAAGCTATTGTTATCACTAAAATTAGGGTAATTAACCGATCTCCTGAAACATTAGTGTCTTCGCGCGTTATAGCCACCTGGTCTTGATGCAAAGCGCGAGTGGTTTGAAGTTACCGTAAGATAGTGGAGCCTTATTCAAAAGTATTTAACCCTTTTCTGCATAACCTGCTAACTATAAAGGCGACCCTATCTAAGGTTTCCTCTCCGGGGGAAACCCCCGCATGAAGGCGCTGCATCGCTTTTGAAATCTCTAAACATTTGTTCAATATTAAAGCGTTTTTTATAAGCGGAAATTGCCAAATATAAAGAGTTTAGATTGGTTAGAATAAACCAGGGTTCTTTTGGGACAAATCCTGAAATCTTTCTTTGTCTTGATGCAAAGCGCGAGTGGGGTTTCCCCCATGAGCGACTGCATCAAGAAGCGCTGTAGTCTTTTTCTTATACTTTCAAACTTTATTCCAAGAGGTAAAGCATTGGCTAACTTTTCAATGGCTTTCTCTTTTGATCGATTGTAGAAGAATGACTACAATATTTACTAAAATAAAATTACGATCCTTTAGTTCAAATTTTAGATGGTTTTGATAAGTAGTCGGACATAATTAAACTTCGCTGTGTTAATAAATGTAAAATAAAGGCTAATTTTTATACCACAAGCGTTTTGGCAATCTTTACAAAACTTTATACAGACCCAAAAACTTTTGTCCGACTACTTATAATAATGGCAACATTTGCAACAGATAGGTCTTATTGACAATTTGAGACCTATCTTTTTAGATCACAAATCGTTACACTCTTTATGTATCAATCGTTTCAAGCCATATCGTCGCCCCCCCAGGTAATAGGCAAGAGGCAAGAGGCAAGAGGCAAGAGGCAAGAGATAGGATTATTTTTTGGTGTTATGAGAAATCAGCAATTTTAATAATAAATTGTCTAGCTTACGGTCGGGTGCAGTGATTGGTTAAACTTTTTTGGTGGTTCAGTAGCGGTCATGAGTTATTTGAGTACATTTGTCATGGAAATTTGACATGCTCCCAACACACCCTACAAAATTAGCGATTGGCCGTAGGCCACGCTACGCGAACGCACTAATGTTAGATTGCATCAGTACTTGTGTTTGATTGCTCAACTTGCTGCTGATGTATCAAGATAGGCAAGCAACAAAGCCTCAATGTAAGGCACCAGAGATATGACATCAATGGACTCCTAAACTCAGCATCGCAAATCAAACCATGAGCCATATGATTTCTTAAGTTACTACCAGCATGTTCAACCAGTAAACATTTCAAGTCAAATAGCGTATTTTCCTCAAAAATAGAGGTTATCTCTGAATGAGCAAGACTCTTGCTCAAACTAAATTCATCCTGAATACCGTTGTCGTCCAACCCAGAAGTAATGATGCCTCTTTGGCGCAGGATATAACGGATAGAGTTTTCAATTTGGGGAATTAGGATGTGGGTAGATGTGAAAAAGTCTCCAGTAAGTCCAGCATACAGCCCCTTTGCAAACAGGTATTCACGCTTAGGTGGAATAAATGGACTATTGGAAACGATGAAGAGAATATCGTCTAGTCGAACACAATGCTCTAAATTAATCTGATATCTAGCAGGTTCAATATATGCTTGAGCTTGTAGATTATAATCTTGAATGGCTTTCTGGCACATATAAAAATTGGTTGCAGCCTCCGCTTCTTCAGGATCACTGGAGAGAACAGAATATGGTTGACTCGCAACAGTTTTGCCCATTTCATTTATTTTTTTAATAGGGACAAGATGAGATCCTAAAGACTTATGAGCGTCCTGCTGTACTTGTTGTTTCAATTTAGAGACATGAGTTGGAGCACCCAAACGAGCCAAAGCGAAGAGTGCCTCTTGAAGTTTTTTGTCCCTAACCCAATTTCTGGCTTCCTCTACGACCTTGCTAATATCCATTTTATGAGAAATGGTCATCATCTCGTTGCGACTTTTTTCTTGGTACTGAAGAAGCCGCTTGTGAAGTTCATTGGCTTTTGCTTTAGCATCCACAGTTTCTTCCTTTGTTCCTCGAATGCTTCTAAAGGCTTTAACAGCTTGTTGTAAAAACTGTGATGCGACCATGTAGCTTGGTGGAGTTCTTTCAAGAGCAGAGTCGGCGTCCTTGACATAAGTCTCAGCGGCTGACATTGAAGCAGCACGCTCTTTGCTGTAGTCTTTATCCATACGATGCCATACTGCTTTAATACTCCAGAATCTTCTTGCTATTTCCCAATTATAAATTGATTCTGCTAAAGTTGCTGCTTTTTCAGCAAGGGCTGCATATTTGACTGGTTCTCCACATTTATGTTCCTGCAATAGCTCCATTAATTGTCTAGATGGCCACAAATAGTCTTCCCCTTCATAGCATTCAAGAACTGCTTCTAGATGTTCAAAAACAACTTTTTTCTTATTTTTAAATTGGCGTTCGAGCCGAAATGCTCGTTCTATTCTCTCCAAATAATGATGCCAATTCTTAGAGCTTTTTAAGGTAGTTGCTGATTTTAAGTAAGCGGTAATTGACAACTGAGCCATTGGATAGTCACGTCGTATGACCCAAAGAATATCTGCTACTCGCGCTTGAAGTTCAGGATCTAATTTTTCAGGTGCGATTTCAGCAAGAAAATTTAGCTGCTCTTCTGTAAGATTTTTAAACCTATCAGCAAACAACTCTTCGTTTGATTTTGGATTAATTGGAGACATAGTCACGGCTGCCAGAATTTCAAAAACAGCTTGTTCTCTGAAATTTCCTGATTCTTGCGCCTCCTTGGCTTTTTCATGAAAACCAATACAATAGGTGATACAATCCTTACTTTCGCTGCTTTTCACTACATCTTCCCAGCAAGTGTTAGTGAAGTCTGTTTTTGTAAGAGGTTGGTTCAATTCTGACATAGTGCTAATTCATTATTTTTTTTATAATTTGCCAAAATTTTATTCAATTAGCTTGAGTATAAACACTGGGGGGGCGACAAGCGCCCTGTAACCCTTGATATATCTTAAATTGAGCGAATTATGGTAAAAAAAGATAGGTCAGAAATTGTCAAGACGACCTATCAATTCAAAATGCTACCAGAATTATATCAAAAACATCTAAAAAATCTCCTTTCCGAATCTCAATTATTGTTTTTTTACCTTGTAGTAATTATTGTCCAAGATATCAAGAATGTTAAACTCGAAAAAATTGCTGAATCTTGTCTTGGTGCAGTCGCTCATGGGGTTTCCCCCATGAGCGACTGCATCAAGACAACGTTTTGATATTGAGGAAATGTTCCGAGATTATAAAAGCGGTGGATATAATAGGGAAGGCAGTAATGTTGTCGGGAAACGCTTTATATCTTTACTTATTATAATCTCTTTTGCTTACTTTATTGCTACAATTAAAGGAGAAATAATTAATAAAAGCGATGCAGCGCGGTCTTGGGGGTTCCCCCCATGAGCGACTGCATCAAGACAAGGAGTTCAGGACTATGTAGCTAGAGTCAAAGAGTATGGGCGATTAACTAAAAAACATAGTAATTTTTATATTGGAATGTATGCTCATAAATGGATTAATTTTATGGATAAATGTTGGGAATTAGTTTATGCTTTGATGCGTTTAAGTCGTCATAAGCTCGATAATTATTTACGAGGTATGAGAGCTATGAAGCTTATACAGTCTACTTTTTAGCTCTCATGTCGCCCCCCCAGGTATAAACACTAAAAAAAAATAAATAACTAACCCACTAGTAACTTAAGCAATCGAATTAATAATTCTTATCCTAAAAATATTTGATACTACTATATCAGTATGATAATGTTTAGCTTATAGAGCTATTGATTAAGTTGAAACTAAAAATCATAATTTATTCCCTATTTACCATAAATTCAGTTAAAAATTTTAGCTTTGTCTTTTATTACTTGACGCTTGTCGATAACATTATTCCAAAAATTTTTAATATTATCTATATCAGTCTACTCTTTATATTTGAATAATATTTCGGAGATTATTTGCTCAGTATTTTTCCTGCCATGAGGAGGTATAAAGTCGCTCATTGTTGTTATGATTTACTGAGGAAATTACGGATAAAATAAGGATTAGGGCTGGTGTGGAATTCCGTGCGATCGCATATACCCTAATCCGAGATATATTCTTTTTTTAAAAGTTATGTTACTATTCTAGTAGGTTAGGTGTTAATCCCTAATCAGTGATTCTGCGGGAAGTTTCCTGAAAGTCGTCGGTTTATCTGGTATAATTGCCTTAACAGCCACAAAAGCTTCAGATTTTTCAGTCTGTTGATAAAGACTCCAGAAGCAATAATCGAGCTAAGAGTCTTTGAAGTATCAAACAACAGTATCGAGTCTTAGATATTGACGTAGAGTCTAAGAGGTTGTCTGAGAAGTCCCATTTGCCACATCCAAGCCCCCGTGGGTCCCCCAATTTTGGGGGACTTTTAGAAGCAAATTGACTCTTGTTCCCCCCAAAGTTGGGGGGCTAGGGGGGCAAAATTCAGTATCAAAAAACTTTTCAGATATCCTCTAAAGGTGGTGCTTCAGGGGCGGGCTCTCCAAACACTGGCGACTGTGAAAATGAGGGCAAGCCCGCCCCTGAAGCACCCTACATGCGGGTGCATGTCAGTTTTGTTAAGCACCTAAACAAAATTAATTACATATTCTTGACCAAAATTTTCAAGCACTTTTTTGAGATATTTGATAAAGCTTTTCCAGTTTTCGTAAGCATCAACTTCAATCCACTCATACTTAATAAATTTCCAGAAAATTTTAATTAAGTTGTACTTGGGAGAATAAGTGCAAAATATATCTAAATTTTTTCCTTTCCATTCCTCTAGTTTTTCGAGGATTTTATTGCTCGTGTGTATTGAAGCTTGATCCATTACTACTACAGTGAGTTTAGATAAATTTTTACTAAACTTATCTAAAAAATTAATCACAATTTCACTGTCAATTGAACCCTGATGGATTTCGTAATCTAATTGATTTTCACATCCCATTAATCCGAGAACATTAATTCTTTTGCTTTGGGAACTATTAAGAGTTATTATTTTTAACTTTTCTTGCCATGCATAAGGAATATCTGGCTTCAAAGAGAATCCACTTTCATCTAAATATCTTAATTCAATTTCTCCTTTTATAGCTTGATATTTTAGCTCTTTTAGTCTGGGAATTTTTACGTCTAGCTCCCATTCATCAGGGGTTTTACTCGTTCCTCTCTTCATTCTTTTCCATTTCATATTTAACTTTTTTATGGTTCTTTTTATAGTTTCCTTACTCACCTCGATTTTCCACTCTTTATTGATTTTATTTTTAACTTTATTCAGGCTTTTTGGTTCAGAGTTTACCCACTCCTTTACTTGTTTCCTTTGCTCCTTATTTAATTTAGGTTTTCTGCCCCTACCTTTTTGATTGTATATTCCTATTATTTTTTGATCTTCCCATCTAGTTAACCAGTTATATATAGTTTTTCGAGTGACTCCAAATAGCAACGTTAATTCATTGATAGAAAACTTTTGATAACTCAACAATATACATTTAGCTCTGTCTCTAACTTGAGGATATTTACTTTGCCAACTCATTCTTTCCAACAGTTTTTTAGTTTCGGTATTTAATTCTCTAATGACTCTCATATAAATACCCATTTTTAGTGATTTTATATAATTATAAATTATTAGGCCAAAAATAGGTAATTAATTTTGTGCACCTGCTTAAGCCCTGATTCAGATCCCCCTAACTGAAGTTCCCCTGTACATTTGTACTACAAGGTCACGGAAAGGCTATCCCCATCAGGGATAAGCTTTATTTAGCCTGACCCTTGTGTGCCCATGTAATTTTCCAATTTTATTAAGATTTAAAGTTGGGTAACTTCGGCTATAATGTAGTCATGTATATAGAACGAGTTCCCAATCGAAATTCACCACCTGCTGTCCTTCTCAGGGAATCATACCGAGAGGGAAATAAAGTTCGTAAACGCACCCTAGCGTTCTCTGTCTAAATTACCTGATGATGTCATCGAAAATTTACGTATTGTTCTCAAAGGAGGAGTCGCTGTTGAAAACTTCAAGCAGGCTTTTGAGATTCAAAGGAGCTTACCTCATGGTCATGTATCTGCGGTATTAGGAACTCTTCAGAAATTAGGAGTGCCAGAACTGATAGATTCAAAAGCCTCTCGAAATCGCTCTTTAATCATAGCAATGCTCGTAGCAAGAATTATTGAGCCCCGTTCAAAATTGGCAACGGCGAGGGGATTTAATGTTCAAACTTGTTCAACATCAATGAGTCAGCTACTCGGACTTGAATCAACAGATGAAGATGACTTATATGAAGCCTTGGATTGGCGGCTAGTTAGACAAGCTAATATTGAAAATGAACTGGCTAAAAAGCATTGAGAAGAGGGAGCGTTAGTTCTTTATGATGTCAGTTCTACCTATTTTGTTCGCGAAGCGGAGGCCGTAGGCCACGCTACGCGAACGGCTTTGCCGAAAGGAAAATCCTGTCCTCTGGCTAACTATGGCTATAGTCGAGACAAAAAGAGAGGAAAGCTACAAATTGTTTTTGGTCTACTTTGTAATCGAGAAGGATGTCCGATAGCGGTAGAAGTTTTTGAAGGGAATAAATCCGATACGACGACCTTGGGAAAACAGATAGAAAAAGTCCGTCATCGCTTTGGAATCTCAAAAATCATCTGGGTCGGAGATAGAGGAATGATTACTCAGACCAGAATAGACAAAGAGTTCTCTTCTTACGAAGACCTAGACTGGATTACCGCTTTAACAGCGCCTCAAATTAAAAAATTAGCCGAACAAAAAGTCATTCAACTGGGACTCTTTGATGAACAAAATTTAGTCGAGGTCGAATCGGGAGATTATCCAGAGGTGCGACCCGTGGCGAATTTAATTCGCCTACGGAAAGCGCACCTAGGGAAAGATTAATCGCTTGTCGCAACCCAATAACCGCCGAACAAAGCGCCCAAAAACGAGAAAAACTCTTACAGAAAACAGAAGAAGAATTAGAAAAAATTGTCCGGGCTACTCAAAGAAATAAAAGACCCCTAAAAGGGGCTGACCAAATTGGCATCCGAGTCGGAAAGGTAATTAATAAGTATCTGCTCGGGAAATTATTTAATCTGGAAATCGGTGACAATAGCTTTTCCTACTCTCGCAAGTCACAAGAACTCAAAGTTGCCGCAGCTAAGGATGGATTGTATGTGATTCGTACATCTGTAGAGGCAGAAGTTTTAGATGCTCCAAATACTGTAAAAGCTTATAAAAGTCTCTCTCAAGTGGAACAAGCTTTTCGCTCTTATAAGACTGTGGATTTAAAAGTCCGTCCAATTTATCATCACCTTGAAAGCCGAGTTAAATCTCACGTTTTTCTTTGTATGCTGGCTTATTATGTGGAATGGCACATGAAACAAGCTTTAGGGCCGATTTTGTTTGAGGATGAGGATGACACTCCTATGGATTGGGATGGAGTAACTCCTGTCAAACGTTCAAAAAAGGCTTTAGGGACTTCCAAAGAATAAATCATCCAAAGACAACTCAAGAAATCTCTTTTTTGAAAAAAATAATCATTATTATAGAGCCAGAGAAAGGGTGGGCGTCAGCCACCCCTTTCTCTCCTAAAATACGCCGCCAAAATTTCTAGACTTCTGATCGTACAGTGATGACAAATATTAGACTAAATTTATTTCTAGGTTTTTGAGATGATTTTAATTATTGGACAACTAGCTTGTGCCACAACAGATATCAATAAACCACTTCCCTAAATTTGGCAAGTCTTTATCTGTATAATTGGTAAGACGTTTGATTTTTTTTTCAATTTTTTCCCTAGCTTTTTTTGTAAGCTTAACTCCTGTCTCATAAGTTTGAGTAACTAACTTAACAATTGGAGTTTTTCCCTTCCAGGTCATAGTTTCGGCAAATTTTAAGGCAGTCTCAACTTCATCTAAAATGCTACCATTCCAATGGTTTTCTAGCACCGCCCAAGTTCTTTCAATGGGATTATATTTACTAGGATAAGGGGGGTAATACGCTAAACGTATATTAAGTTGATATTTCTGGGAAAATTCAACTATACGTTTCATGAATTGGGTACGCCGAGAATTATTCTCCGGTCCATTATCTTGATTAATCACCAGTGTTTTTATTTGCTCAAAATGAGACTTTTTAGACTGCCAAAAATCCTCTAATACATCAACTATAAAGTCACTGGTAATTTTTGACTCTGTGAAGTCCAAAAATAGGTCATCAAGCTCTGGAAGGAATATACCGTAAGGTGTTAGAGTTGTTTTTGGATTAAAATCATGGTCATTGTCTTGATGCAGTCGCTCATGGGGGAAACCCCCAAGACCGCGCTGCATCGCTAGTTTCAACCGCAATTCTAGTTTTACCACCTCGGTCAAATAAACCAATATTTATGATAGCTTTGGCATCTAAACTTAAACGTAAAATGCTAGGGTCTTGATCAGCCTCCTGATTAACTATTGCTAATTGCTCGAAGATTGCCTCGGTTTCTGGAATTTTTTTTGAGGTAAAACTTTGGCGACCCGCTTGAGACGATATCCTAAATTATTTAGCTTAATACGAATCGTTTCGACCGTTGGTAATTCTTGATCACAGTAACCCAATTTATCAATTAGTTGTTTTCGGACTTGGGCAGCAGTTAAGCGTGTATAAAGTCTCTGACTTTTAAAACTTGGGTCAGTTTGGCTTTGAGAATCAACTAACTTTTTGATATCTTCTAAAAGATTTGGTAAATGGTCTTCGGCTTTTTTCCTTCCTTTAGCTGAATGGTTATCACAGCAAGTAATCCCATTTTTTAACTCGTTCATTCCTTTGCGGATAGTCCCTCGATTCCAC
Source organism: Moorena sp. SIO3E8 (assembly GCF_010692445.1). Lineage (NCBI taxonomy): Bacteria > Bacillati > Cyanobacteriota > Cyanophyceae > Coleofasciculales > Coleofasciculaceae > Moorena > Moorena sp. SIO3E8. The sequence continues at coordinate 43,285 of NZ_JAAHHM010000024.1, forward strand.
CCTAATTCTCTTTCAGCCAGCGACTGTCCCCCTAATCCAACGTTCCAAAACTGTTTGTGCCATAAATTTGCGCTTGGCTGCACCTTTCAATTCAAGGGCAGTTAAGACCAACAAATTTTTAAGGGAATCAGTTAACTCTATCAACATCTGTCAGTCAAAAAATTTAATCATAATCCATTTTACCACAAAAACGGCGAGCAAGGGATCGTCTTCCTCCTCCAATTCCATTAATTCTCATTATTGAGAATGGATAGTTTATTTTCTGGAAGTCCCTTATCCAAAGCTCGTAGGAAGAAGACATCAGAGAACTTACCCGTACATAGCTTTTCAACTTTGATGGCCGATCTGGGGACAATTACTCTCAACACTATTACTGCTAAATTAGAGGGAAATTCTCTAACTTTTTCCAAGGTTACTCAACCCACACAAGTCCAACAAAAAGCTTTGGATTTGCTTAATGTTTCCCTGTTTGTACCCAGTAAGTAACTTCCCGAAAATCTCTAATCCCTTATCCTGCATAGGTTGTGCCGTTTTGTCAAAGGGGAACTTCAGCCCTAAATCCCCCTTAATAAGGGGGACTTTTGAATCTAATTCCCCCCTTTTTTAAGGGGGGTTAGGGGGGATCTATGTACCTAATTTCAAAAGTGACATGCTCCCCTACATCCTTACCCAAACTGTTCAATCAGATGATCGCCCACCCGCAGAGCATTAGCAATAATGGTTAAAGCTGGGCTGACACTAGCATTGGATGGAAAGAAACTGCCATCGACTACGTAAAGATTTTCCACATCATGAGTGCGGCAGTTGCGATCGAGCACAGTAGTAGCAGGATCGTCCCCAAAACGGCAGGTGCCACACTGATTTGCCATTACTTGAATCGGTACTTCCCCACGAGGATATATTTTACCGCTCTGAAAACTATCCAGCCGTTTTTCAATGGTTTTTAGCACTTCAGTCAAGCGATAAACTAGGCGATCGTGGGCTTCGATATTATTGGGAGTGTAGTCAATATACAACTTGTTTCCATCAATTCGTACTCGATTATTGGGATCGGGCAAATCCTCCGTCTGCACCCACCAGCCAATGGAACGAGTAGCTAACTGCTTTAGTCCAAATCCTGGCATAAATTTTGCCAGAACTGATAACAGTGGTGGTGCTTCAGCAAAAATAATATCTGTGAGCAATCCACCGGTATTTTGAATGTGACCCATTGGGTAAGGAAAATCGGAATCACCCCAATAAAAATCATTGAGATAAATACTTCTTTGAAAAGCACCTGAATTAGGCTTAGTGCTCAGTTGCACTACAGCAGTCATTAGGCTTTTCATCAAATTCCGTCCCACTTGCCCCGAACTGTTAGCAAGTCCTTGGGGGTGTCGATCATTGGCAGAGTGTAATAGCAAGGCTGCTGAATTTACGGCACCACAAGCAACTACGACAATCTCCCCCATAAACAAGTAGGATTGTCCGGCAATTTCGGCTTCGACCCCTTTAACTGCTAAACCTGAGGGGTTAGTGTGCAAACAGACCACCTTCGCATTGGTTTTTAAGGTTACGTTCGGATGTTTCAACGCTGGCACAATTCCGCTGACCTCGGAATCATTGGTTGGGTCGTCGTCTTGGCGCGTCAGTCCTAACGGTAGGTAAGATGGATGCAGACCTTGCTGAGCGATCGCATTGTAAATTTCCGCAATTTGAGGCTCTTGGGGGATTGCTTCAAAGGGATAGTCTTGACTATGAAATGGCTCGGTGGGATCGCTGGTTGCCTGACCGTGAACCTTATAAAGCTGTTCTGCTTCAGTGTAGTAGGGTTCAAAGTCGGAATATTTCAAACACCACTCCGGCGACACTCCTTCTTGATGTTGCACTTTCTCAAAATCCCGCTCCCGCAGTCGTAGCAATGCTGCACCATAGATTTTAGTATTGCCACCGATAGCGTAATTCATTTGGGGGAAAAAGGGTTCTCCAGCAGTGTCATACCAAATTTCAGGAGCGTGATAGCGTTCTCGCTTAAAAATATCGACATTACTGCGATTTTGCTCTTCTAGAGGCATAAAATCGCCTCGTTCTAGGATCAGAATTTTCTTTCCTGTTGGCGCAAGTTTATAGGCTAAGGTTCCGCCGCCAGCCCCTGTGCCGATAATAATAAAGTCGTAATATTGGTCGTCGATAATCATAGTAAAAGTCCGAAGTTTGAAGTGGGAAGTCGGAAGTCAGAAGTCAGAAGTCAGAAGTCAGAAGTCAGAAGTCAGAAGTCAAAAGTCAGAAGTCAGAAGTCAGCTATGACTAAGTTTCGGAGTTTAGGAATGTCAAACCTCTGAATGTGTAGTGCGCTTGCAGGAGTTCAGGAGTTACAGATGATCACTGACTTGTGATATTTTTGAGGATAGGTGCGTTACTTAATTAACATACCCTAGAAAATTAGTGATTGGCCGTAGGCCACGCTACGCGATCGCACTTTTGTATAGGTGGATTATCTTATGGAAAGCAGGATTTATAGCTCATATCCAAGTGTTAGCAAAACCACTTCTTCCAATTGAGCAACTGTTTTAGGACTAAGGTGCCCCAGTTTTTGAATTAAACGACTTTTGTCAAGCACTCGCATTTGGAAACACAGTGCAACAGAATCTTGAGCTAATCCACCCTCTCCTTGTGCAATCTGAACACAAATTGGTAACGAAGCGCGGCGTTGATTTGTCGTTAAAGGAATTGCAATAATTGTTGTAGAGAACTGGGAAACAATGTCATTTTGAAAAATAATGACAGGACGAATACCTGCTTGCTCAGAACCTTGACTTGGATTGAGATTAGCTACCCAGATATCGCCACGCTGATATTTATTGGTCATAGCTTATCTTCTTGATCAAGACTTGCCGCATAATCGCTCATTCCCACTTCAGCAAGAGCGCGGTCTTCCTCAGCAAACTCATGAGCAAGGGCTTTTAACTGAGCAGGATCTAGGACAATCCGACGACGTTTATCTTGAAACTTAAGAAATGCAATAAAATCAGCGACTTGCTGAAGTTGTTCAGCAGTAAGTATATCCAGGTCTTGCTTGATAGCTTCGGTGCTGATTGACATAGCAGTAACTTAGTACAATTATAGGTTAGTGATAGGTTATTCCCCAGAAATGTTGAATCTAGTAGGGCTGATGGCTGATGGCTGATAGCTGATAGCTGATAGCTGATAGCTGATAGCTGATAGCTGATAGCTGATAGCTGATAGCTGATAGCTGATAGCTGATAGCTTACCTCATAAATACGATAAACGCTATCGACAAGTTTAGCTAGGGACAAGGCTCAATTGTCCAATCTTTAGGTTTCTCACTTTTATAACAGGACTGTTGACGACCTGCTTCTTTTAAATTCCATTTACCGGTAGATTGATCGAATTGAAACTCAAGTCGATAACGCTTGCCCCTAATTTTGTCATCAGGTAGATTCATCTGGGTTAGAATCACGATTTTCTCAAAAGCTTGCTGCTCAATCACCTTTATTTCTTCAGTAAACTCACTCTCGACCGTTTCTTTGTTACCAAATAAGTCTAATGCGATCGCTTTCGGATCATCTCCTATTCTCTTACCTTTGATTTCAGCTATATTCAAGGGTTGATAACGAGATTTTTCTAACGCATCATCAGAGGGATTACAACCCATTATGATTAAGCTAATAGTAAACCCTACTCCTAGAAGCGGTAACCTGTCTTTTCTATCCATGGTCATTTAAACTTAAATTTGTTATAGCCTTGATTTTATCAAACACGAATCAATTTTTAATTGACGGCAAATTCAGTTTGCTGACGCATTTCGGGAGGATAGAAAGCTAAAACAATATTTTCTTTCTTGATTGATGCCAGCATTAACTAAATCAGTAGTGATACCCGTTTCTATTCCATCATATTCAATATAAATTTTATGATTTTTTATAGTAATATATATTAGGTTTCCTCTGATTCTTTTTCCCTGTGACCATCCTACCTGCATTAATCCATAGTGCTCTCGTGTTTCGTCAAAAATGGGATCAAGTCGGATGTCTCCATGAGAGGGACGAAATTGAGCGTATTTTAGAATAACTTGTTTTATTATTTCTCGATAGGTCGTTTGGGTATCCATTGTTTGACTTCTAATTTGGAGGAAACCAATCCGATTGGATTTGCTCAGGGGAATAGGGACATTTGTCAGGAAAGTCCCAATCGGAAATTCCGGTTTCATTAGCAGCATCGGCTCTCGCATCACCATAAACCTTTGATAAATCTGCCCAGTATCGCTTTAAACTAGGAGTATCTCTGAGATAGCGTTTAAGGTTATTGCGCTCTCGTTTGATGGTTATTTCCCAAGACCTAGACCGTTTTTCAGGTTGATATTCCCATTTCAACAGATGTTGAATCGTTAAACGAATAGAAGATAAAAAGCGGTCTCGCTCTCGTTTACCCAAGTCTTCAATTTCTTCTAGGAGATTAATCCAGTCTACTTCACTATATCGTTGTTCTTTGATCAGATAAACTTGTTGTTCAACCCATTGGATGATATCAGTTTCATAGAGCATTTTTTTATTGGAAATATCACTAAACATGACAAAAGCCTTACCTGGTTGGGTTACGCTCCTGCTCACCCAACCTAAGAATAACGCTACTGCCAGATGTAAATCAGCACAAACAAAATAATCCAGATCACATCGACAAAATGCCAGAACAGGGAGGTGGCAGCAACCCCAAACTCACCGTTGTTGTAGTTGCCGGGAATGAAGGAGCGTCCCAGCATAATCAATTGCAGCAAGACTCCTGTGAGCACGTGCAAACCATGAAACCCGGTAAGCAAATAAAAGGTGCCGCCAAATACGCCATCGGTAAACCCAAAGGGGAGACTGCTCCATTCCACTGCCTGACCATATAAAAAGTAGCTCCCCATTGCCATGGTCAAGAGCCAAAATGCCCGAAAGCCCCACAGATTTTTGGCATGGAGATATCGTTCGGCAATGTAAATTACGAAACTACTAGAAACCAGGACTACAGTATTAATAGCTGGCTCTTTGATCTCTAGCCCTGTGACACCGGTAGGGAGCCAGTCGGCTGTGGTAGTCTTATAAACAATGTATCCAGCAAAGAAGCTCAGGAAGATAACACTTTCCGAAAGCAAGAAAATGATGAAGCCAAACATGCTGTTGCCCGCTTCATCATGGCTATGTTCTGCCGTCCCATCAGAGGTATGGGTCTGACTCGGTATTACACCAGAGGTGAGTGATGGATCGATTTCAGTTGGGTTCATGAATAACTTCTAGGGCATCAGGGTTAGAAATCAAAGCTTCAGATTTGCCATAGCCATAGGGTTCGGCAATCACCACAGGCAACTGTTCAAAGTTCTCGTGACTGGGCGGGGAGGAGACAAGCCATTCTATCCCGATCGCCCGCCAGGGATTGGCTGGTGCTTTTTCTCCTTGTACCCAAGAACCAACCATATTGAGGATAAAGGGCAAAGTAGACATGCCCAACAGGAACGCTCCAATGCTAGCAACCACATTCCAAAAGGCAAATTCGGGATCGTAGGACGCAACTCGGCGGGGCATTCCTTGCAGTCCTAATGGGTGCATGGGGAAAAAATTGAGATTGGCTCCAATAAAGGTTAGGGCAAAGTGCAGTTTACCCAACCCTTCATTATACATCCGCCCTGTCATTTTGGGGAACCAATGGTAGAAGGCGGCATAAATTCCCATAACTGTTGCGCCATAGATAACGTAGTGAAAGTGACCAACAACGAAATAGGTGTTGTTGACGTGAATATCTACTGGAACGGCTGCTAACATAATGCCAGTAATGCCCGCAAATACGAACATCACCAAGCCACCTAGTCCGAAAAGCATGGCGCTGGTGAGTCTGAGTTTGCCTCCCCAAATGGTGGCTACCCAGGCAAACACTTTGATGCCAGTTGGCACGGAAATCAGCATTGTGGAGAACATAAACAGCATCCGCATCCATCCGGGGGTGCCACTAGCAAACATGTGATGCACCCAGACTATAGCGCTCAACCCGACAATAATTAGGGATGAAATAGCAACTACTTTGTAACCAAAAAGGGGCTTGCGGGCGTAAACTGGGAATATTTCTGAAAAAATGCCAAAAATCGGCAGGATAATTACGTAAACGGCTGGGTGAGAGTAGAACCAGAAAAAGTGCTGGAACAGAATGGGATCGCCCCCTTTGGCAGGGTCAAAAAAGCTGGTGCCTAGGGTTAAATCAAACAACAGCATGATGGCTCCAGCAGTCAGGGCAGGTAAGCCAAATAATTGAATAATCTGGGCACTGAGTACAGCCCAGACAAAGACAGGCATTCGGAAAAAGGTCATTCCGGGCGATCGCATCCGAATAATCGTGGTTACGATGTTGACAGCTCCTAGAATAGAGGATACTCCCGAAAGCGCCACGGCTAGTAGCCAGAGAAATTGACCGTTAATCAAAGCACCAGTAGGGTTTTGCAGGCTCACGGGTGGATAAGACCACCAACCTGCCTGGGCTGGGCCTCCTGGAGCTAAAAAGCTTCCCATCAGGACAACCCCAAAGACGGGCACCATCCAGAAGGCGAGGGCATTTAGCCTGGGAAATGCCATATCCCGTGCCCCAATCATCAGCGGTACTAGGTAATTGGCCAGCCCGGCTAACACTGGAAAGGTCCACAAGAACAGCATTACTGTTCCGTGGAGGGTAAACATAGCATTGTAGACGGTGCGATCAACCAGATCGGCCTCTGGGGTAATCAGTTCACCCCGGACGATCATGGCAAATATTCCACCAATGAGAAAGAAGAAAAAAGAGGTGACAATATACTGAATCCCAATCACTTTGTGATCGGTGCTGAAGCTGAAAAAGCGTTTCCAGTCTTCAGGGGTACCTGGCGAGGGCTGTTTGCCCAAGGAAGCGATCGCGTCAACCGAAGAAAGATTGGTCATAACCCTTTGTTTTGCTGATTTGAACCAGAGTAATTCACCATAGGAGGCGCAGCTGGAACCACCGTTTTCCAGCCTGCATTAATTGCTGTTTCAGAGGCTCGACGATATTCCTCGAAGGCTGGATTGTAGGCTGCTTTGGGGGGTTGAACCGCTGCTTGAGCAAGCCACTGCTGATAGGATTCCGGGGATTGTACCACCACATCCGCCTGCATTGCTGCAAAGTAAGTCCCACTGTATTGAGAATCCCGCAACCGATAGTTGCCTTCGCGAATGGGAGTAAATTCAAACTCGATCGCCTGATTTGGGATAATATCCTGCTTAACTCGAAAGGCGGGTATATAAAACCCATGTATCACATCCTCTGATTTCAGGGTAAGCTTGATGCGATGGTTGTTGGGTAAATGCAGTTCTGTGCTGCTGATACTTTGCTCGGGATAGCGAAATTCCCACGCCCACTGACGAGACAAGACTTCGATGCGCTCTATTGGTTCGTTGGAGTCAGGCATTTGTGAGTCAGTACTTGGTTCAATTGGTGCAGCCTCAGCGGTTGCCATTTCTAGATGAACATGCTCCATCGGACCGAGAATCGACATCTGGTCGTAGACCTGGTAACTGTAGGCTGCAATCCAAATTACTAGGACCAAGGGAATTGCTGTCCAGACGATTTCCAGGGTGATGTTTCCTTCAATTGCTGGACCATCACTGATGTCATACTTGCCTGCTTGCTGAAACAAGACTGAATAGGTTAGGGTTCCTACTACTCCTAAGAAAATAAAGGTTCCCAGTGTCACTAGGAAACTGAATAAATCGTCAACTAGCAGGGATTCAGCTGAAGCTTGGGGAGGAAACCAAGAGTAAGCCTGTTGACCCATCCACAGACTAATCCCGGCTAATGCGATCGCAACGACAACCAAAGTCAAAATCCTGCGAATATTCATGAGCTTATTTATTTCAAGAGTAAGTTTGGATCTTGCCCCAGTCTCAACAGGCGATCAGCGCTAATGTGTAGGCCAAAATCTGCCGCCAGTTGCGCTCCCAGGGTACCGTGAACAAACATCAGTGCAAAAATCCCTAGTCCCGCTAACAAATAGGTCCATTGTACTTGTCTGGCCCTATCCTTATTCCAAACAAATCGCTGAAATCCTCGCCATACTGTCATTGCTACAATCAGCAGCAGCAGCAAGACTCCGCCAACTCCATGCCAAAGCATGGTTTCCATCGCTTGTAATCCCCAGGCACTTCTAACCTCTGTGGGTGGGTCTGCCAGCATGATTTCATAGAAACCCGCTGCAACGGTGAAGAAAGTAACCACTGCTGCTGCCAGCATGTTGTACCAGCCGACATCAAAAAAATTGGATCTTGTGGCAGGAATTGCCAGTATCTTAAAGACTGGCTTTTCCAGGGGAAACAAGACCCCAACGATATCAAAGCCGATGGCCACGATAAATAAACCAAGGGTTAGATGTACCAGATTGGGATGAATCGGAATCGGGTAAGGCAAGCCATTGGCTCCCAATTGGCTCCCTAGTTGGTCAATTAGGTTTGAACTCATTGCAACAAGCCCTCCCTAGTCCCTTCTACTACCGGAACAGTATGTAATCCATAAACCCAAACCAGTAAGTCACCCAGGTAGACCTGGACAAACACTAACCCTACTAACAACGCCCCCACCCCCAAAAAAGGTATGGGTAACTCTTTGGGATTGCGAGAACGAATAATGTAGCGCCATGCTGTCACCGCTGCAATGATGCCAGACAGAGACCAACCAATCAGCGTATGCAGGTTCAATGTTGCCTCTGCTGCTGTGTAAGGCTCTGCTAATCCAGCTTCAATTTGCCCAAAAATAACAGCAATAAAGATAGAAATAGTCGCAAAAAATAAATTCCACCAACTTACCTCATACAGACGATAATTACGGCTAAAGTAGCCGATAGCGTCACACAAGACGGCAAACAATACCATGGCAATCACAAAATGAACCACGATCGGATGAATTGTATCGGGATACGGCAAGTTGTGATCGTTGAGTGGGGGGAGATACTCTAGCATATTGTTCTCAATGAGGTTTCAATGAGGAATTGTTGGTAGTGGTAAACAAGTAGTGATTTTCACACCCGAAACCTTCACGCTTACCGTAGCAAAATCACTACATATTTACCACTAACTTACTAAGTTTGAATTATACTACTCAAATAATAGTAAAATACTAGACTAACTAAAACGCTAGTATCAAATTATTAGGCATCTTTGACATTAGAGCCATAAAAACAATTATATTCAGGCTGAGCAGCAATAAAATAACATAAAATTGTTGGGGCTTTATTCCTTTCAAAAAAAACACTGCGATTCTCCTATTTTTTAGTTTTTACCTAGATATAAATCCTCATTAACTGAGGATTTACTTAGACTTGATCAGATATCTAGTTAGTGACTGCTAATTTTTAAGCAAACAACTAACTTTGTCAAATTGATTCAAATTACAGGGTTTACAAAGCAAGCAGCTAGCTCCAGTTAGTAGATATAGCTACTAACTGGAGCAAGGATAGCGATACCTGACTTTAGATATATCACCTGGTTTTAGTATAGCCAGCTAACCCTTAGTATTAGTATATTTTCAGAAAGTTTTAAGATTTATTACAAAGCCAAAAAGGTTGACAATTTGTCTTATCTGACTTTGACGATTTGTATTGTTATAGCAAAGGTAAATTTGGCTCAGGTAAAAGGGAACAGGGAGTAGGGAGTAGGAAACTTTGGAATAGGGAATAGGTAAAAAAATGTATCCATAATTACTATTATAACCGCTAGATAAAGTATTAACTGTATAAATTGAAGGGGATTGGCTTTGGAAACTATAGGCTAGAACTGTTGAGTAATTTTACTTATGGTTTTCCTTCGATATCGTGCCAAGGTGATTTCGACATAAGCAACGTTATCGAGGTGCGACCCGTGGCGAATTTAATTCGACGACTGTAAGCGCACCTCAGGAATCAGGAGCTTCGAGTGAGGAGCTTCAAGTCAGTATAAATTAACTTCTCAGTTAATTTGCAATTAATCAGAGTTTAATCATTTGATAAGATTAGTGATAGCACTTTTGTTTTTCTACTTTGACTAGAAAATACTATAAGTCGAAAATTACCAATTTTTGGACTTATATCTGATTTTTTGGGTCAATTACCCTGTTAGTGAGGATTGGACTGACTAATACTGGGGTATTGGCTTGAGGCGGTGACAGATTGGCTATACTGACAGATTGGCTATACTGATTAGTGAGTCAGGGCTTAGGCAACAAATCTATGATACGTTTGGTAAATAAAATTGGGGGTAAAGCCCCTCAGAGAAATCAATGACTGAGGTAGTAGAGTTCAACCGATTAAACTATCAGTAGCAACTCAAACCGTGAAGATTCAAACTTTTCTTCAACCCATTGACCGTACTGCTGGGGTAGTCATAGTTATACTGAGTCTACTGATTGGTATATTACTGTGGACTGGCGATCGCACTGCCCCCAGGGTACGGGAATTTTCCTGGCAAGATAAACAAGTTGGTGCGGAGGATAAAGCATTTATCCTAACCTTCAGCCGTCCTATGGATCAGACTAGTGTGGAAGCGAATCTGAACATTGTTCCACCCATCCCGGGCAAAATTAGCTGGGCTGGACGCAAAATGGCTTATACTCCGCTGCTCCCTTTACCCTATGGCACCGAGTATCAATTCCAGCTCACTGGGGCAGTAGAGCAATTCGCTAAGCCTGGCAATAAGACTGCCATCGAACCGTTTAAGGCATCCTTCCGTACCCGTGACCGAGCCTTTGCCTATGTGGGTGTTAAAGCAGAAGAACAGGGGCGATTAATTTTCTATAATCTCACTCGCCAACAAAAAACTATCTTAACGCCTCCAGATTTGCTGGTTATGGACTTTAAGTTCTATCCTGATGGCAGCCGAATTCTTTTCTCTGCTGTTAGAAGTCAGAATAAAGAACAGGACTTGCTCTCTGCAAAATTATATACTGTGACCACGGGCATATCTACTCGTGCCCCAGCTCAAGAGACCGTATCCTCAGACTCTGGTGGTAAAGTTGAGCTGGTTCTCGATAGCAAAGACTACCAGAATCTGAAGTTTGATTTGTCTGCTGATGGTAAAACGATTGTGGTACAGCGGGTCAGTCGCAGTAATCCTTCGGAATTTGGGCTGTGGACCATACAACCTGGTGCTAAACCAAAACCATTAGACCATGAACCAGGAGGAGATTTTATGATTACTCCTGACAGCAACGCTATTGCGATGGCTCAAGGTCAGGGAGTGGGCATTTTACCCTTGACACCAAATGCTCAACCCCTAGACTTTTTACCGAAGTTTGGCATGGTCCTAAACTTTGCTAAGGATGGTTCAGCAGCAGTGATGGTGAAGTTTAATAGTGACTATACGCGATCGCTATTTTTAGTCAAAAACCAGGGCTCTGAGCAAGAGATACTGCGCACCACTGGTTCTGTCCATAGTTGTGAATTCTCGGCGCAAAACCATATTCTCTATTGTCTGCTCAGCCAACTCATTGCTGGGGAAGAATTCAAAGAAGAACCTTTCCTAGCAGCGATTAGCCTTAAACCTAATGACAAGAATGAGTATACCTTAAAGCGCTTGGTACTTTTACCGGAGCAACAGGAAGTTCATATGAGTTTGTCCCCAGATGACTTAGGTATACTCTTTGATCAAATAGTCCCTGAACGGTCATCTGATGAAGGTTTGATCACTGATGAAGGACAAATAATTGCTAATGCTAGACTGTGGCTATTACCTTTAGAGGATGATACATCTTCAGATACTCCAGTGAAGCTGGAAGCGGAACCACTCCTAACTGGATTTAATGCTCGTTGGCTACCTTGAAGGTTAGCAGGTTTAAGGTTAGTAGGTTGAACGCGATCGCGTGGCCAATAGGCCAAGGTTAGTAGGTTGAAGGTTAGTAGGTTGAAGGTTAGTAGGTTGAAGGTTAGCTGGTTGAAGGTTAGTAGGTTGAAGGTTAGTAGGTTGAAGGTTAGCTGGTTGAAGGTTAGCTGGTTGAAGGTTAACAGGTTGAACGCGATCGCGTGGCCAATAGGCCAAGGTTAGCTAGTTGAAGGTTAGCAGGTTGAACGCGATCGCGTGGCCAATAGGCCAAGGTTAGCTGGTTGTAAGCATTCAGCCTTCAGCGGTCAGCTGTCAGCAGATGAATAGCACTAACCTTAATTGGTAGTGCTATAACCTTAAACCTGTCGCCTTAAACCATCAAACCTTAAACCTGTAACCAAACAACCTTCAAACCAAACAACCTTCAAACCAAACAACCTTCAAACCAAACAACCTTCAACCTTCAAACCAAACAACCTTCAACCTTCAAACCAAACAACCTTCAACCTTCAAACCTTCAACCTTCAACATTAAAACCTTCAACATTAAAACCTTCAACCTGTAACCTTAAAGTAAAAGACTATGGAAATTAATCAGTGTCTTCATGTTGCTGTTTTAGTTTCTGATTTGGAAAATGCAGAGGATTTTTACGGTAAGATTCTGGGATTATCTAAAGTTGAACGAGAGCTGAGATTTCCTGGTGCTTGGTATCAGGTTGGTCAATTTCAAATTCACTTGATGGTTAATCCTAATGCTTTAGTTGAACTAAAAAATCCTGAAAAATGGGGTCGTAATCCCCACATTGCCTTTAGCGTAGTAAATTTAGATGACGCGAAGGAATCTCTACAAGCTCATGGTTACCCGATTCAATTGAGCTCGTCTGGTCGTGCGGCATTGTTTACCCAAGATCCAGATGGTAATATTATTGAGCTTAGTCAGATTAGTAAGATTAGCACTTAGGGGTTAAGGTCGGTATGGGGAAAATAGATGAAAACCATTGCCTACCTGTACAGCAATCCCCTACTTGACCCGCTACCTGACCCAGAAGTTTGGGGTTTGGAGGTGGATCAGGTCTATCTAGATTTGGGAGGACGTCAGCAGTGGCAGCAGTTAGTTGCGGATTGCCAAGCTCAACCCCCTGATTACTTGCTAATTCGTCGTCTGGAGGAACTGGGAGAGTGTTTAGCTGAAATTAGCGATCGCATTACCCAAATTGAAACCCTTGGTGTTTGCTTGATTGCCACAGAACAATCTTACAATTCTGCTCAGCTAACGGATGCTACCAACTACACTGCGATTCGGGCTAGTTTACTGAAACTTCTACACGAAATCCAGCAGGAAGTCAACAGCCGCCGCCTTCGGCAAGGGCACGCTCGTAATCGCCTCAAAGCCTTACCCCCACCAGGAAAAGCCCCCTATGGCTATCGGCGCGGCAAAGACCGCTATCTAATTGACCGCAGTACTGCACCGGTGGTTAAGGATTTTTTTGAACAGTTTCTGCTTTATGGTTCCTTGCGGGGTGCAGTACGGTATTTAGAGCAAAAATATGGTAAACGGATTTCCGTAACTACCGGGCGTCGTTGGCTGACAAATCCGGTGTATCGGGGAGACCTTGGCTATCAAAAAAATGGTGAAGTTATTTCCGATACCCATAACGCTATTTTGAATCGCGAAGAAGCGGCACAGATTGACCGACTGCTCAGGCGCAACCGACAATTACCTCCTCGTACCGCCAGTGCTCCCCGTTCTTTGGCTGGGTTGGTGGTTTGTCAGGAATGTCAGTCGGGGATGACCGTTGTTAGTGTTACTCAATATCGTAAAAACAAACAATATCTCTACCTACGTCCGATCAATTGTCCTAAGCATCCCAAATGCCGTGCTCTTAGTTATGAACAGGTCTTGGAGCAGACTATTCAACTGATCTGTCAGGAATTACCCCGTGCTGTTGCTGCTATGAATGCTCCCAGCTTGGATGGGGTCAAGGAATCCCTTAAGGGTAAAATTACTCAAAAAAAAGATAATTTAGAGCAGCTACCCCTGTTAACGTCTAGTGGTGTGCTTGATCAAGACACGGCTGATTTACGAGCATACAAACTACGGACAGAAATTTCCCAATTACAGCAGCAGCTAGCTGCTTTGCCGCCAGTGAATTTAAAAGCGATCGCTAAGACAGTATCCATTCCTCAATTCTGGATTGATTTATCAGAATCAGAGCGTCGGTTCTACTTTCGGGAGTTTATTCAAAAAATTATCATCCTGCGTCAGGTAAAAGAATTGCAGCTGCAACTTGTGTTTATTTTTTAGGGGTTATTTTTTAGGGATTACTATCGATTAGCCACCGCTCACAGGAGGAATCAGAACCACTTCATCCCCATCTTGCAAGGGGGTATCGGGGGGAACAAATTGGAGATTGATGCCAAAGCGGGTCACTTCACGCCATTGCTCCAGTTCTGGGTGTTCACTCAGTAAACGGTCTAGCACGGCTGATACTGATGTTTGAGGAGGAAATTCTAACTGGAGTTCTGGCAAGCCATAGGTTTCTTGATAAGCAGCAAAAAGCTTTACTGTAACAGTGATTGATGGTTCAGACATAGATAAAGTTGTTATAAAGCTCCCTAATTGCTGTAATATTGCTATTTTTTTGTGTTAAATGCTGTTTTATTATCTTATCCCTGACGAGACTCAGATCCTTGGATCTATACTTGACTTAATAAAATAAGATAGATGGACCCTCATGACCAAAGCAGTATGTACCCTAATTCAGGAGTATTTTAAAACCTAAGTGACATTCTTGACTACAGTATTCAACTAGCTAGTCTTAATAAAACTATGGCGATAGAGTAATGTAAGCCCAGTGGAAATGAATCTAACAAACCGAGGGTGACTTGGATTAACCTCTTACTATAGAATATTGGTATTTCTAGCTTAGTAAATGAGCAGATCCCCTCAAGCATCTACTCCCGAATCCAACGATAACCTTCCGAAAAGGGCAACTGAAGCAGCAAAGAAAGTTGCGCCTGAGAATACTGACCATCGGACAGTGGACCGCAGTAAGCTGACACCGATGATGCAGCATTTTGCTCAACTAAAAGACCAATATTCCCATGCTGTGCTGCTCTACCGAGTTGGGGACTTCTATGAAACCTTCTTTCAGGATGCCAGGATAATTTCTGAAGCCCTGGAACTGGTCTTAACCAGCAAAGAAGCAGGTAAGGGAGTGGGACGGGTGCCAATGACAGGGGTTCCTCACCATGCTTTGGACCGCTACAGCACCATGCTAGTGGAAAAAGGCTATGCGATCGCAATTTGTGACCAAGTGGAAGATGCCTCAGTGGCAGCCAAAGAAGGACGTCAGGTGCGCCGGGAAGTCACCCGTGTCCTTACCCCCGGTACCTTGATGGAAGAGGAGATGCTCCATGCTCGTCGTAACAATTTCCTGGCAGCAGTAGTAATTGCTAAAAATCATTGGGGTTTAGCCTATGCAGATATTTCCACTGGGGAATTTCTGACTACTCAGGACCGAGAGTTAGACCTGCTGGTTCAGGAATTGATGCGCTTGCAGCCGTCGGAGGTATTAATTCCCACCAATGCTCCCGATTTGGGGAGTATGCTACGACCTGGTCAGACCTCTGAGAGTTTACCGGATTGTTTACCAAATTCATTTTGTTATGCACTCCGTCCCCAACGACACTTTACCTTGGCCGAAGCCCGACAGCGACTGTTGGAACAGTTCAGAGTGCGATCGCTAGAAGGGTTAGGGTGTGAACATCTCCCCCTTGGTGTCCGTGCTGCTGGTGGGTTGTTGGAATATCTCAAAGATACCCAAAAAGAAAATTATGTAGCGTTACAGATATTACGTACCTATACCATTGCTGATTATTTAATTCTCGACCACCAGACTCGTCGCAATCTCGAAATTACTGCCACTGTCCGAGATAACACCTTTAATGGTTCCCTGCTTTGGGCTTTAGATAGAACCAGTACAGCCATGGGAGGTAGAGCATTGCGGCGCTGGCTACTGCAACCATTACTAGAGATTAAGGGAATCCGGGCGCGACATGATACGATTGCCGAATTAGTGGAGAATACTGGACTGCGCCAGGACTTACAGCAGCTGCTTCGGAAAATTTATGACTTGGAGCGGTTGACAGGTAAAGCAAGTTCTGGTAGAGCTAATGCCAGAAATTTAGTCGCCTTAGGGGATTCTCTGTTGAGGTTACCGGAATTAGCTGACCTAGCGGCTTATGGCTCTTCTCCCTATCTGAAAGTAATCCAGAATGTACCGCCACAATTGGAAGAGTTAGGGCACACAATCCAGGAGCATCTGGTAGAGTCACCACCGTTGCATCTGACTGAGGGGAAATTAATTCGGCCTCAGGTCAACCAGCAGTTGGATGAAATGCGTGGTCAAGCCGAGGAGGATCAGCAGTGGATTGCCAATTTGGAAGTGACGGAGCGGGAAAAGACAGATATTCCCAAGCTGAAGGTAGGGTTTAATAAGACTTTTGGATATTACATTAGTGTCCCTCGTGCTAAGACAGCTCAGGTACCAGATAACTATATTCGGAAGCAGACCTTGGTTAATGAAGAGCGCTACATAACCCCAGAGCTGAAGGAACGGGAAGCACGGATTCTGACGGCGCGGGAGGATTTGAATCGTTTAGAGTATGAAATTTTTGTAGGTTTGCGCCATGAGGTAGCGCTGGAAGCTGACAGGATTCGGGGTGTGTCTCGGGCAGTAGCAGCGTTGGATGTGTTGTGTGGATTAGCAGAGGTCGCTGTTTATCAGGGATATTGTCGTCCCGATATGGATCAAAGCCGGGAAATTCGGATTATAGATGGACGGCATCCAGTGGTGGAGCAGTCCTTGCCCAGTGGCTTGTTTGTGCCGAATTCCGCGTCTTTAGGTCAAAACAAGTTGCAGGTTGACGGCGAGTTGAAGGTTGACGGGGAGTTGAATGTTGGAAGGTTGAAGGTTGAAGGTTCTTCTGAGTTTAACGTTGATGGGGAGTTTAACGTTGATGGGGAGTTGAAGGTTGACGGAGAGTTGAAGGTTGACGGGGAGTTGAAGGTTCAAGGTTCTTCCGAGTTGAACGTTGAAAATTCTAACGAGCAACCTTCTAACCTTCAACCTTCTAACCTTCAACCTGCTAACCTTGGCCAAAAGGCCACGCTACGCGAACAACCTTCTAACGAGCAACCTTCTAACCTTCAACCTTCAACCAACACTAACCTTCAACCTACTAACCTTCAACCTTCTAACCTTAAACCTGCCACCGAGACGGATAATCCTGATTTGATTATTTTGACCGGACCGAATGCGAGTGGGAAGAGTTGTTATTTGCGTCAGGTAGGATTGATTCAGTTGATGGCACAGGTGGGGAGTTTTGTGCCAGCATCGGAAGCAAGTTTGGGGATATGCGATCGCATTTTTACCAGAGTTGGTGCGGTGGATGATTTAGCAACAGGCCAGTCTACGTTTATGGTGGAAATGAACGAGACGGCGAATATTCTCAATCATGCTACTGATAAGTCTTTAGTGTTGCTCGATGAGATTGGCCGAGGGACCGCAACCTTTGATGGTCTTTCCATAGCTTGGGCGGTCGGGGAGTATCTGGCCATGGAAATTAAGGCACGGACGATTTTTGCCACCCATTATCATGAGTTGAATGAGTTAGCCTCGATTTTGCCCAATGTCGCTAATTATCAGGTGACCGTAAAAGAGTTAGCCAATGAAATCATCTTTTTGCATCAGGTACAGCCAGGAGGAGCTAACCGTTCTTATGGCATTGAGGCCGGACGTTTAGCGGGTTTACCAACCTCAGTGATTAAGCGGGCGAAGCAGGTGATGAAGCAAATTGAGAAGCACAGCAAAATTGCCCTGGGGTTGCGCAAGGGGATTGGCAAACAATTGTTAGCTAGGAAGACAACTGGCCAAAAGGTGAGCGACCAAGAGGTGACCATCGAGCAGTTGGATATTTTTGATGACTAAGCCACCATGATTGTGATCTGATTAACAGCAACACAGTCAACACAGCTGATCAGTTAACGCGGATGGGATGGGACCTAGGAGCCGCTACGCGAAAGCATTCCCGCCCCTGCCCTTACGGAAAAAAGATCCGATTGCATAAATTTTTAAGCTAGCCCTGATTAGTATATAGACCTTAACTAATCAATTTTGGGAGCAGCTCCGTGACTAGATACTACGCCACCTGTAGCTCTGGATAGGGATAAACCTTTAGTTTCTAAAGGGTAGCATCGTCGATTATAGCGCCATGTGAGCTATAAGTTTTGTGGATTTGTATTTTTTTTTAAGTTGTTGGATGAGCGAGGCTAATCATGAAAGTTAAAGACGTCTATCAGGATGAACAAGGAAATTCGCCTATCGACTATGGAGTTGATAATCTGATGGGGCTAGCCATTAGGAATGATTTAGGAAAGACACTGATCGGAGTTATTATTTCGATTCCCATGAGTTTCTTATTTTTTATGTTTTTAATTTCCGTTTTCGATGGCTTAATTACCTTAATTCCGCAGGTAGATACCAGTATTAAACAGATAGTTACTCAAGAAAATGGCTCTATTAGAATGATTATAGTAAATGAGTAGTTTAAAGGAGCGATTACCTCTTAAATAGCCAGGGATTCAATCAACTAAAAATACCTTGTCTTGATGCCAGGGCTATTTCATTGTAAAAAGTTGTTTAATCGTGTCTAGACCAAAAGAACAAGGTCGTTGTCTTGATGCAGTCCCCGATGAGACACTGCATCAAGAGATAGAATGGTTTTTTATAAATAACCCGTCCCATCAGACCTAGTCAGCAATAAGCGTGGTTTAATACAAACTATGTTTCGTAGAGCTATTAAATCACAGATAATTTAACGTTTTGATTCTAAATAAATTTTGAGTAAACAGTCACTATGAATATTCTCTCTAAACTTAAAAATCGGAAACTCGGATTAATAGAATTAATGTCAATGGGGTTTGAGGTTTATATAAAAAACTTAAAACCTATCCTACTGGTATTTTCTACAATTAATTTATCTTTCCTGATAATTATGTTAGCTATGCGATTTCTGCTTCCAAATAATCCTGAATTATCAATATTTGTTTTTAGAATATTTGGTTCTATAATATTTGGTTCTAGTTTATTTATATGCCAAATCATCTATTTTATACCCATAGCTATTATTACCAATAATTATGTTTATGGAAGACATAATAACTATCAGAGTGTAGTCAAAAAACTCTTAGCAAGCTTAGTTCCGTTGTTCTTGTTAAGTTTGCGATTTATTCTTAAAGTTTTTATGCTATATCTGGGAGCAATCATAACTGGTTTGTTATTATTTTTATTATTAAGTTTATTAAATTTGCAATTTCATATTTACTTTCATCCGGTATTTAGTGTACTTGTATCTCTGGTACTTATTGTACTTACTAGACCTGTTATAATTTATATTATAAATAATCAATACTATGGGCTTGCTTTTCTTCTGAGAGACCAAAGGGGAACAGCCGCTTTCGCTTACAGTCGCTCTATAGTTAAAGATAATTGGTGGAGAGTATTCTTCTTCAGTTTTTTAGTTATGCTTCTTGACTTTGGATTACAACAATTATTTTATATTCCTTTCATAATCGTACAATTTATCGCAATAGGTATTGTCATTGGGAGTACACTGCTATTTCTCAACTTAGATTTCCACAAAAAATTAGATAACTAATGACAGTGTCATCATGATTAGTTTTAACTAAGTTTTTCTTCAATTTTTTCAATCTTTAATTCAAGTTAATCAAGTTGACATGCTCCCAGTTACCGTCCTATTCGCTAATTATTAGACAGGTCAGGAACATCGTAAACCAATTTACTGAGTGGTGTTGATAATTAACTATTCCTTCCCTAATAAACTGGTGATAAAACGTAAGCATTCAGCCGTGAGCCTTGCCCAAAGGCCACCCTAGGCGAATGGCTCACCCTAATTGAGGTGTTTTGTAGCGTGCCCATAGGGCATCAGCTGATAACTGAGAGCTGAGAGCTGAGAGCTGAGAGCTGAGAGCTGATAGCTGACATAATTAAAACACCAAAAATTTACCTCCTAGCCCAACAGTGTGAAATTTTTTACCCCAGAAGTTGGTGGTATAGATACTGAAAAGGAAATAGTTTTGGTGACGAGTGTAGCTTTCGATCACTGGCTTAACTGCATCAGGTGGTAAAGGTTTACCGACAAAACAAGCTGCTTTTACCCCAAGAGGAAGGGATTTCTGCTGGCAGTAAGTATCATGTAAGTGCCATGACGCATGATCAAGATAAGCGTCTTTAGTGGGATTGGTGAGTGCCATAATGCTGGACACTAAAGCTAAGAAAACTGTGCTATTGATGCGCTGATACATAATTTTATCTTGAAAAATTGATTATTAGTAATCAGTAATTAGTTGCGTAGGGTGCGTTAGGGGCGGGCTTGCCCTCATTTTTCGCTCAAGCGCCAGCCTTGGGATAGTCCGCCCCGTAACGCACCGCCAGTGTTAGGTTGCTGCCCGGAAATTGAAACAGGCAAAATGCCCGTTCCACCAAGATGCCCGAAACAGGCAAGATGCCCGTTCCACCCACCGGGTCAAACTCAGCCATAGGATGATTAGTCAACTGGATTTAATCTAAGCTCGACCTAGGGAAAGCCCAGTTAAATTCCTTGGTTAAATCTTTTTTCGTTAGGTTGTGGGTCTATTCCGGAAAATCAAACCTCTTGATTGCTATTGCTGCTAAATCGGCTATTTTAAAAATGATTAACTGGACTTGATATAATTCTCTTTTCGCCGATATTAATTTACCCGTTATCTAGCTTAAATATGTTCGCGTAGCGTGCGCGTAGCGCATAAGCTTAAAATTCCAGTAAATAAAATATTTTTACACTTTATTTAGTGGTACAAATCAGTGGTTATTGAATTAGTACGAGGTTTCAATTTATGGCTCTTCTGGATTTATTGTTTATACTGTTACTATAAGCGACTAAAACGCCAGGGATACCTAAATGTTTTGCTTCAGTCGCTTATACTAAATTAAAATAATTTACCAAACTCTTGCTAGGAAACAATTTTACTATGTCGAATAACAAGAATGAAAATAGTGGATGTGGATGCGCAAATATTCCTATTTCTCTAATCTTACTGGTTTTAGGAGGTGGTTATTGGTGGTTGAACCATCAAGGAGGTTTCGCCATGATTAGCAAATTACCTCAAAATCTACCAATAGCTATTCCTCAAAATCTACCAATAACTATTCCTGGTTTAAATTCGACCACCTCCGAACCAGAACCTTCGGCTCCTACTAAGCCTCCTGTAACCACTGCACCTTCCTTACCAAATTCGTCAATTGTTAAACCTAATCATCAGCCAGCTTCACCAACACCAATAACAGCTCAAAAACCTCAAACACCTCAAACAGCTCAAAAACTTCAAAAACCTCAAACACCAATTGTTAAACCTAATCATCAGCCAGCATCACCAACAACTCAAACTCCTTTGGATAAAAAAGCAATCAGAGGAATTTATATAAGTCGTTATAACGTAACTAATAATGCCAGTGAAGAAAAGATTAGAAAACAAGTTCGTCATTATCATTCTCAAGGAATTAATACGATTATTCATGGTGTATGGGGTAATATTTGTCCTATGTACACTAGTGAAGTGATGCAAAAAACGTTTGGTTATAAAAGTTGTCCTAATCAGTTTCGCGACCGCTGGTTAACTTGGCTAATTGATGAAGCACACAAACACGGCATGGAAGTTCATGCTTATTTTGAAAAAGGTATCAAAATAGATAAAAATAGCCCGATTTTTGATTTAGCTATTGAACGGAAATGGGTTGTACCGGGCGTTGATCGCACCTATCCAGGAATCGAGCATTATATTCTTGATGTGGAAATTCCTGAAGTTGCTAATTTTTTTAGAGATATTTTAGTAGAATTTGTCCAAAAATATCCTAAAATTGATGCAGTCCAATGGGACGATTATCTGGGTTACCATGCCGAGTTGCCAGGTAAAGTAAATCGCACTAATAAGCTAACCACTTTTTCACAAGAAATGATCGGTGCTATGAAACAAGCTAACCCAAAGGTTAGTTTTGATCTTTGTCATCATAATCCTTATTGGGCTAAAAAATATTTTGCTGCTGACTGGCCAAAATGGAATGTAGATCGAGTTTTTATTCAAGCTTATAATGATAAAAATTTTACCAAAGAAGTAGATTATGCTGAAACCTATGATGGAATTGCTATTACTGATAAACAATTCCATCGCTTGCCAGAAATAGTTGCTAACAACAAAATTAAGGCTATTTTAGTATTTCCTGATCGGACAAATCCAGAGGACGTAGCGTCTAAGTTAAAGCAATTTTATGTTAAATAGACGTAAGCTCATATAGCGTTTATCATAGGTATGATGTACAGAATTTCGGGATTTTAGGGAACAGGGAACAGGGAACAGGGAACAGGCAAGAGAGAAGAAAGAAGAGGGAAGAGGGAAGAGGGAAGAGGGAATAGGGAATAGGGAATAGCGATGGGCTGCATCAAGAGGTGCGACCCGTGGCGAATTTAATTCTTAATAGGTCAAGCGCACCTAACAGGGAATCAACGTCAAAGAAGACTATACCTCATAACTGGCATAAACGCTATATAGCGATTTTTAATTAGGTGAGGTACAAATTTTTTGGCATTTTAGGGAGCAGGGAGCAGGGACTGAGGCCGTAGGCCACGCGGGGCGCGTTCGGAGCAATGAATTCATAAGAGGGAAGTCGGAAGTTGAAAGTCGGAAGTGGTAAAAAAATTTATGTACCTCATTAGAATAGAAATGCTATAGTAGTCGAAGTAAAGGTTAAAACATATTTCTGTTCCCTATTCCCAGATCCGCTGTTCCCTGTTCCCTAGCTATACAATGCCAAAATTTTCTCCTTCAATCACTGCTTCTGCTTGTAATGCGATCGCTCTCAATTTCTCTAAGGTCTCTGGTGCAACTGACTGCCACAATCCCCGCTGATTAGCTTCCAGTAACCGTTCTGCCATATCTCGCAATGCCCATGGATTCTTTTGTTGGACAAACTCTTGGACGTCTGGGTCAAATAAATACCCCTGAGCTACTCCTTGATACATATGGTCTGCGACACAATTAGCGGTAGCATCATAGGCAAACAAATAATCTACCGTTGCTGCCATTTCAAATGCTCCCTTGTAACCATGGCGCATCACTCCCTCAATCCACTTAGGATTCACGACACGAGAACGGTACACTCGGGCAATCTCTTCCTTTAGCTGTCGAACTTTGGGCTTTTCAGGGATAGAATTATCACCAAAGTAGGTTTGAGGATTTTTGCCAGTTAACCCCCGCACCGCTACGGTTAACCCCCCCTGAAACTGGTAATAATCATCTGAATCGAGTAAATCATGTTCCCGATTATCCTGATTGTGTAATACAACTTGCATTTGTTTGAGGCGCTGCTCAAAGGCTTCTGGGGCTCCCTTGGGGGAAGATGAGCTGTAGGCGTAACTACTCCAGTTAATGTAAGCGCGAGCTAAATCCTGCTCATCTTGCCAGTTTTGAGATTCAATCAAACCCTGTAACCCGGCACCATAGGCTCCTGGTTTTGAGCCAAAGATGCGGTAGTGCGATCGCATTTGGGCTTGGGACTGACTCAACCCTACCTGTAACCAATCGTCTGTTTCCTGTTTCACCTGGGCTGCGAGAGGATTGTCTGATGGTGATTCATCCAGGCTTGCCACAGCAACTACTGCATTGTGAAATAGGTCGATTAAATTGGGGAAACTATCTCTAAAGAAGCCAGAGATGCGCAGGGTCACATCCACCCGAGGACGTTGTAACACAGACACTGGCAATATTTCAAAGTCTACTACCCGCCGTGAGGACCCATCCCAAATCGGTCGCACTCCCAACAACGCTAGAGCTTCGGAAATATCATCTCCCCCGGTACGCATGGTCGATGTGCCCCATACGGAAATTCCTAGGGTTTTGGGATACTCACCATTTTCCTGGGTATAGCGCTCCACTAGCACCTCAGCTGCCTTTCTGCCTACATCCCACGCTGTTTCTGTGGGTATGGCACGGATATCAACAGAGTAAAAATTCCGACCTGTGGGCAGAACATCCGGTCGTCCTCTAGTCGGCGCACCAGATGGCCCACTCGGTACATATCTCCCCTCTAATCCCCTTAACAATTGGGTGAGTTCCTGATTAGTTTGTTGCAGTGCTGGTAACAGGCGATCGCGTATCCAATCTAATTCTTGTTTTGTTGTTTCAGTAATCGGTAATCGGTAATCAGTAATCGCTATTGGGGAATTCGTGATGATTTGTTCTACTAATTTAGACGCTTCTTCTTCTAATACTTCAACCAAATCACCAACAGTATATTTACCACTATAGCATTCCTCTGTTCCCTGTTCCTTATTCTCTGTTCCCTGTTCCCTTTCTATACTGCTTTTTGCTATCTCCTTAACCACTGAAAACTCTTCCGTTAGGGGGTCAAAACCCCAACCTAAATCCTGAGCTAAAGCACGAGTTAAGCCGATGCGATTCTTTCCTGGATGACGAGCAATTGCTACTATTAAATCCTGCAATTGACGTCCTTGGGGACATTGACTAAAGACATGTAATCCATCTCGAATTTGAGCTTCTTTCAATTCACAAAGATAAGCATCAATTTGATTAGTAATTTCCGATTCTCCAGCTTCGATGTCGTCTACCGCAATCCCCAAATCTTCGTGTAAATGCTCATCAAGGATAAGTCTAACAATGCGATCGCGAATAATTGGCAACCGAGATAAATCCAAACTCTGCGCTTCATAATACTCATCAACCAATCCCTCCAACTGTTGCAGAGGACCATAAAGTTCAGCACGAGTCATGGGAGGGGTTAAATGATCAATAATCACCCCTTGAGCGCGACGCTTTGCTTGAGCACCCTCCCCCGGATCATTGACAATAAATGGATACAAATGAGGCATGGCTGCTAAGGCCACTTCTGGATAACAGCACTCTGACAAGGCCAAACTCTTACCCGGTAACCACTCCAAATTCCCATGCTTGCCCACATGAACAATTGCTTGGGCACCAAAACACTTCCGCAACCAATAATAAAATGCCAAATACCCATCAGTGGGTTCCAAATCGGGAGCATGATAATTCAAAGCTGGGTCAAGATCATAACCCCGAGACGGTTGAATCCCTACAAACACATTTCCCAACTGAATCCCTGAAATGGGAAATCCCGAAATCTCGGTTATCTCTCCCTGGCCATTTTTGCGGTCTTTACCGTTACAGCCGTTTTCAGATGGATTGACCTCACTACCTTTAGCTGCAAGCCCCCTAAATCCCCCAATTCTGGGGGACTTTAACTCAATTTCCCCCCAAAGTTGGGGGGCTAGGGGGGCGAAACTTGCTGTAACATCAAACTCTCCCCAACGCTCACGGATTCCCTTTTGAACCCCTATCGGTAACCCTTGAAAATAGTCCCAATACTCCTGCCAACTCAACTCTTGTCGTACCAAACGTAACTGCCATCCTTCTGGATCATTGGTCACCCCAGCGGTCAACCACTCAATCAACTCATCCCCAGTTTCCGGAATCTTCTCAACCCAATACCCAGCATCCCGTAACCCTTTTAAAATCTCCACACAACTGGCCGGGGTATCTAATCCTACGCCATTGGCCAGCCTGCCATCTCGATTGGGGTAATTCGCTAAAATCAGAGCAACCTTTCTCTGATTCGGTAGGGTTTCTCGTAACCGTAGCCAATTCATGGCTAAATCTGCTACAAACTGAATGCGATCGCATACCGGTTCATAAACCACCACATCCGTTTCCAGAGCAGGATTCCACCGTTGCGCCGACTTAAAGGAAATCGCACGACTAATAATTCGCCCATCCACCTCCGGCAAAGCCACATTCATGGCAGTATCCCTGGGCATCAATCCCTGAAACCCAGACTCCCACTGTTCCACCGTGCCACTACTTAAAATAACCTGCAACACAGGCACATCCAGCCGTTCCCACAACTCCAACTGATGTACCTCAGCATCCAACTTAGCCACCGAGAAACTAGTCGTATTCAGCAACACTGCGATCGCGTAGCGTGAGCAAAGCTCAATCGCACTACTAGAGCTATCGGGAGTTTGGAAATACCCTAACAATTCCCTTTGTACCTCTAGATCCCGTAAAGAAGACACAAACACTGGCACCGGTTCCAAGCCCCGTTCTACCAAAGCCTGACATAACCCATCAATCGGTGCTGTATTTCCCGCTAAGTAATGGGCACGGTAGAACAGGATACCTACCTTCAACCTGCTAACCTTCAACCTGCTAACCTTCAACCTGCTAACCTTAAAGCTGTTAACCTTTATCCCCGATTGCCATGGATAAACCCCAACCCGAGGCACAGGTTTTGGTGCTGGTGGATTATTGGTTTGCTCCAGGCATACATCTGCCACAAATTTCAGAGCATTAGTGAAATTCTCTACACCGCCTTCTGTAAAGTAGCGCCATAATTGATTCACTATCGGAATAGTTTCTGTGGAGTGACTAGTTAAGGTAGGGTCTGGTCGGTCATCTCCTGGTAAAACCAATAACCTAGCACCAGTTTGTTCTACTGTCTCTTTCACCACTTCTAAGCCATAAGACCAGTAGGAGCGTCCACCCAATAATCTGATAATGATAATCCGTGCTTTGGCCAAGATATCCTCAGCATAGGTATCAATGGTTAGTTGTTGCTGCAACTGCAACAGGTTAGCGACTCGGATAGCTGGGAAATCTGGGGGAAGTTGAGATACCGATGCGGCTAGGGTTTGGATATCGGTGTCAGCAGCAGTCAGGAAAATAATCGGTGCTGGGGTTTGTTCGATGAAGATAACCCCTTCAGCTTCAGGGTTCCATCCTCCTGGAGTTGCGGCGATGCGATGCATAGTTTAGGGTGTGGCTCTAACCATTCTAGATGAGTTTATATGGACTCTGGGATATATGGCAAGGCTCTATTGTAACTCGTTAATAATCTCCAGGTTTTACCTGCCCATTGTCACCCTTTTAACATGGCTAGGGATGGCTGGGGTCTTGTTGGGTTTTGTCCTTCAAACCAACCTACGAATCGGCTTGATCATATCAAATCATTGAGTTATAAATTTAATTCCAGTTGTAATACCGTATTATTAGTAAATAAATTCATTGGTTGGCCTAAACACTGTGCTTGGTAAACTGCTTGAAGAAAACAGGCAATTCGATAAGCAAATTGTACAGGAACAGCGTTGCCAATCTGCTGGTGGACATGACGTTTATTTCCTCCATGAAATACCCATGAGTCTGGGAAAGTTTGAAGTCGGGCATATTCACGATTAGTAAAGCGTCGCAGACGGCTTGCACTGATACGCCATAGCTTTAAGCTAATATTTGGATTCCTTACAAATTGCCCATTGACGCGATCTTTTTCCTTTCTTTCTGCCACCACATTTCCCTGAGCCCACCCCCAAATAGTTCCAGTATCAATAGCAGGAAATGGGGCATCCAAAGATCTTATTGGATGTCCGTCAGATCCAGTTCGAGAGAATCTACATGGTACAGGGGTCTCAGTAGGATCAAATGCCTTTCCAGTCTCCTCATGAACACGGCTTTTGAACCCCCATTCAGGACAATGATTAGGAAGGGAAATGAATGGATTTGCAGCCAGATCAGCTAAATATGCTGATGCTGGTGTATCTGGCTCTGGCGTGGGCCAGTGAAAAGCTGAGGGAAATCGGTCGAAGCTGGCAATAAAAATAAATCTTCTTCTCGTTTGAGGCACTCCAAAACCAGATACTCTGAATACATTATATTTTATGTAGTATCCAAGACTCTTGAAATGCTCTGAAATTACGTCAACAAAAGGCTTTCCACTTTTGGGTTCTTTCATTGTCCTGAGATTGAGAACATTCTCAATTACGATAAAGCGAGGCTTCTTGATCTTTGCCATTCGGACAACTTCTTGAAACAGAAAATTCCTCTCGTCATTTTCCTTTCGATTCCCGCCCAGTGAAAAGCCCTGACATGGAACGCCTGCTAAAATTACATCACTATCAGGTAAATCTCTTTCTGATACTTCTCGAATATCAGCTTCTTCAACATCCCATTCAGGTCGATTATTACGGAGTGTTTTAACGCTCCATATATCAATATCTGTGGAGTAAAGATGTTTAAAACCAGCCATTTCAAAGCCGATATCTAAGCCACCTGCACCAGAAAAAAGACTTGTGAATGAAAGTTCCATATCAACGAAGAGTGACTGTTGGTCCTAAAGATTTTGCTGCACGAAAAACTTCAAATGTGTGTTTTTTTCCTGCGTTGGGATTATCTATATAGGAAGGTGTAAGCGTATGTTCAATCATATCAAAGTAATAACCCCTGATCAGCCTTGGAGTCTCTATACGTGTGATAGTACCCGAGTGTTTTAAATCTATACCACATTTAAAGCCAGTTGGAGCAATCAGAGTAACTTGGCGTTCTGTGCCATCCGTAAGGGCAAATGGTGTAGGTGCAACATACATTTTTCGGTCACGAATCATAATGTCTCCATAGCTACCGAAACCTTTAATATTCTTATTTTTATGGATATAAGAATGGTCTGCATTTAAGAAATTGCCATGACACATGACAAGATCATAGACTGGATAGTTCTTTTCCTTGGTTTTTGCTGGGTATCGTCCAAACACATAGTAAATTGTCCTGCCATTATGCAGACCTGAGGGCACTTGACTATTGCAGTCATAGTTTGCTTCCCTGCCTGGAAATCCTAATCCTTTTATCTCGAAGCCAAGGGGGAAATCAACAAGCCTGAAGTCTGGATAAGCATTTCTTGAAGGTTCATCGAAGTTCAAGGAAAGCCTTTCAAGACGAACAGCAAACCAATTTTGAAAGCTAAACTCTTTGTCCGTCGAAGAAACGCGACTTATCAACTCGCTGGCATCGATTGCGCGAACGCATTCTAAGAAAACCTTTGCTATGATTTGATCCATATTGATTTGTCTAGCCCAATGTTGCGATCGCTCTCACCTTTAGCTACACGCAACTGTAGTGCATTTGGTGCTTGACAATGGAAGCACATCCCAAAGACAAAGTCAATGTTAACAGTTCTGAAGACCATCTACTGATACTCAGCAAAGTCTAACGGCTAAGGTCAGCGGGGCGAAACCTTGCCATAAATGTCTAGAATTTCATTCACCGCAGCCTGGATACTTGCCTCATCGGTGATGTCCATACGCAGCGGGTGAGCACCCAACTCTCTAAGGTTAGCCATTTTCTCGACACTACGTGCCGCCACTACCACGGTCAGACCATCCTTCAGCAGAGATTTGGCCATTTCTTTGCCCATACCCGATGATGCCCCGGTAATAAGTGCAACTTTGGATTTACCATTTGCCATGATCTTGAAATTCCCTGTGTGTAGTGGACTCGTTAATATTAAACTGAGAAACTAGCAACCTTCACAGATTTTGTTAGTGCTACTGTCAAGCGATCGCGCTTAATACGGTCAATTTCTTTGAGAGTAAATGATGTTAAGTAACTCGTACCGCAACTAGGGCAGCTCACCATAGGTACATTTTCAATCACCAGTAGATCTTTTCCTTTCCCATAGGCTCGAGATCCGTAGCGAGTTCTAGCTTCAGGAAAACCACAAACATGGCAAACAGTAAAATCTTCAATTTCAGAGTGCATAGAGTTTGATGATTATAACCTTGCCAGATGAGCCTAGCTTAACAATTACTTCCACCAACTGCGATAAATCATAAAATTATGTAATGCTTGGCTTTTGCAACAGCCTTTGTCACACTTTCACTACCAAATACCTCCGTCGCCTGTGCCCCATGGATGGGGCACAGGCGACGGAGGTCAGAAAAAAACCCTAAGAGCGATTAGAAACTGACAGCCATCCAACCTATGGTTTCGGTTGTATGTTTTCCATCTGACAGAGCCTGCCTTGGACCACCCCGAACTAATTCGTTCATTTTGAACTTAAAGCCCTTCGTGGTTACATCTGCGATCCTGACACCAGGGGTATCTGCCCCATTAAAGGTTTGAACCATTGGAATCACGATCACATTTGAGCCTTCCCGAAATGGCTCTGCGAACAACACTTCTTTAAATGTGCTTGTGTCTTTACTTGCTGTTACCACTCGGCCTGGGGAAGACAGTTTAATAATGCCTGCTTGAATCGACGCATGAGCTGGGGTAGCAATGAGTACCAGTGCCGCCATCAAGGACATCAAAAATATCGCAACTCGCTTCATAATTTCCTCCTTAAAATGTGAAAAGCGAAAGAAGTCTTTTAGAGTTAACCTTGCTAAGAGTATCGTGAGCAGAACTGACACTGCCCATGTAATTTTGGCATGTTTTATGAAAAAAAAACGCAGAAATTGTTAAGTTATTGTTGCGTTATTACTGATTACTTTACCAATTTATGAATAATCATTAAGCTACTCTAAGCTCTCAGTGCCCTGTGAAAATTTGTCCCTACTCGCGAGGTCTAATGGTTGAATGAGCAACCAGCTTAACCAAAAGCTATAGCGATTTGCAACCTGCGCTAATTAAAATACCAAACAATAGTTCAGTTGCAGCAAATCTCAACATGTCAGAGGATACAGATACCAAGTCAGACTCACAGCAAACCCCGCTCTCCGCTTGGCGTGCCCAAGAACTACAACGACTCCGCAATAGTTTAAGACGGGGACAACAACCAATGGCCGACTGGCAAGGGGGAACCTTAGCTGTTTCTGCTGTCCCTGGTGCTGGGAAATCTACTGGCATGGCAAAAGCTGCAGCAATTGCGATCGCAAATTACCAACTCCATAGCAGATATCAATTGCTGGTAGTCACCTTCACTCGCTCTGCCGCTGCCAGTATTCGAGCTAAAATCCGCGATGACCTAAAAACCCTTAAGGTCCCACAAAATAGCTTTGTAGTCTATACCTTACATGGTTTAGCCCTCTACATTGCTAACCGTCATCCAGAATTATCGGGATTGAATCTAGACAGTAGTACTCTAGTAACTCCAAATCAAAGTCATCGCTTAATCCGTGCTTGTGTGGAACAGTGGATTGCTAATTATCCACGCCGGTATCTTACCTTGCTCGAAGGTCGAAGCTTTGATGGAGAAGAAACAGAACGGTTGCGCCGACAATCCGTATTGCGAACGGAAGTGTTACCTAACCTGGCCTACACCGTTATCCATGAAGCCAAAAGTTCTGGGTTATTACCAGCAGATTTGTGGCACCTCAGTGAACAGACAACGGATGAATATGGGATATTAGCGATCGCAGCAGGACTGTATCAACAGTATCAAACCATAGTGCGATCGCGTGAATTTATCGACTACGACGACATGATTCTAGCCGCGCTGAGAGTGCTACAAAACGATGCCATCCGTCAGCTCTGGCAAAATCAATTTTTTGCCGTCTTTGAAGACGAAGCCCAGGATTCCACACCCTTACAATACCGACTCTTGCAAACTCTAGCCACATTGCCAGCTAGTTCCGAACCAAACCTTGAACCTTGGCCTATTGGCCACGCTACGCGAACAACCTCCCAACCTTCAACCTCCCAACCTTCAACCAAACAACCTTCAACCAAACAACCTTCAACCAAACAACCTTTAACAAATCTGATCCGAGTTGGAGACCCCAATCAAGCCATTAACTCTACCTTTACCCCAGCTGACCCGATTTACTTCAATTGGTTTTGCCAAGAATGTCAGGCAATAGGACATTTAGCCACAATGGATCAAGCGGGTCGCAGTAGCCAGGTTATCATCGATGCTGCCAACTTTATCGTGAATTGGGTCAATAGCACCTATGGCAGCAAAAACTCTACCGAAACAGTACCACAGCCAGACTCTATCCCCCAAACTGAACCATCCACCGAGCTACCCTTTCGTCCTCAAACCATTCGTCGAGTAGATGCCAATGACCCTCAACCGGATGCCAACCCAAATCCAGAAGGGAAAGGCTTAGAACTTTACACTCCTAAGGACATTTACCACACAGTCGAGCTGATTGGAAAGCGAGTAGTAGAGCTATTTGCCAAAAACCAAAACCATAACGCTGCTGTGTTAGTGCGGGAGAATCGACAAGGGACGTTTGTGGTCGAACAACTGGAGTATCTCAAACGCCAGCATGGAATTGAAGTGTATGATGTCCAAAAACGCGATCGCGAATCCCACGTTCCCAGTCAAATCCTAACACTGCTGCAATTTCTCGACCGTCCCCATTCTCCGGATTACCTAAAAGCTGCCCTAGATGTCTTGGTAAAACGTCAGTTAATTCCCACCCAAGACCTCAATGCTCTATCGACTTATCCCGAACAATTCCTCTATCCTGGTCCATTGGATCCACCCCATACAAAACCAGTTATCAAAGCTCGCCGCTACTGCTGTGATTTACTACGTGCTCGTCTAGAACTCCCCAATTATCACCTCATTTCCTTTCTGGCTCAGACCTTAAACTATGACCAATCCGAGCTCGCCACAGCAGATAAATTAGCCGAACGGATAGCAAAACAGACCTTTGGCAACAGTTCTATCAGTGACACTCTAACAGTACTTCAGGAAATCGTTAGCTCAGAACGTTTTGAACCTGTAGACCCAGACAATACAGACTCCCCTTATCTGCGTTCCCATCAACTTACTGTAATCACCATGCACAAAGCCAAAGGATTAGACTGGGACTATGTTTTCTTGCCCTTTCTCCATGAAGACACCCTTCCAGGTAATCCGTGGGTACCTACTGCCGCTCAGTTTTTGGGAGAATTTACCCTAGCAGAAGTAGCCAGAGCTCAAATTCGTGCCCACCTTCACGGCAAACCCTTACCCATGGCACCTGAAGCTTGGGAACAAGCCGCACAGCTTAAGACTGCTGAAGAATTCCGCTTGCTCTATGTAGCCATGACCCGAGCTAAACGCTTGCTGTGGATGGCCGCCGCCGATTTGGGACCATTTCGGTGGAATACCTTTAGTGGTAAAGGAGATAACTTGCAGCAGAAGAAACCCTGTCCAGTATTGCCAGCATTGAAAGCTCAGTTTCCAAATTCTTTAATGGTTAATGATTAATGCTTAATGGTTAATTTAAAACTGACAATAGTAAAGTTTAAACTTTTCTAACCAAACCATATTTTAGATAAGCTTTCCTTAGTTGATCGGCAAGGTATTCGGTGGTTATTATCCCCTGAAATAGTGTTTTGGCTTTTTTTGATAATCAAAACAATCTAAATTTTAAAAACCTAACACCTTACCACAAATAATCAAAATTTCTATCCGAAAAAATTCGGATAATTCATTTTATTTTATCAGCCCATAAATCCCCAATCAAAATTGCCATTTTAAAAAAAAATGATTAACTTGTAAATGAAGATTGAATTTCACATCAATCAAAACCAAATATCTGATTTGCGTAGCTACTGTTTCTGCCTTAACCAGTATTGTGGCAACTACTACTGCAGCGTATAGTGCCACTATCGTTCAATCCGCATCAGTGCCACTGATGCCGACAAATATCACTGACGAGCTTCTGACACCTGTTATCAACCCCTTCGACACCAGTCTCGGTACCCTTGATGCCGTGACCATAGAATTTAACGGGCTAATGTCAGGGGACGCACGGAGCGAAAGCCTAGACGCAAAGCCAGCAACTCTGACTTGGAATCTGGAAGGCTTATTCACATTGGTCGGAGCAAATAATACAACCCTGTTCACACAGACAGCAAGAGTACGAGATTCAGCCGTTGTCGCTGCCTATGATGGCACATTAGATTTTCAGGGTGAGTCTGCAGTTTCATTTATCGGACTAACCGCTAATGTATCCGGTGAGAAGACGTTCACAAATGGTTCCGTGTTTAATGCATTCCTGGGCACTGAACCCGTAGACTTTTTCTTCTCTGCGGAAACCATATCCATTGTTAACGGAACCGCTAATATACTCAATGCGATCGCAACAAAAGCCCAAGCGGATGTTACGGTTACTTACGACTACACACCATCAGAACCAGAGCCAGTACCAGAAGCCTCGAGTGTCCTTGGCTTAGGTTTAGTCGCAGGACTAAAACTGTTCTGGAAACGAAAGGAATATTGTTAATTGTTAATATCCAATTTTAAAGTGCTTTAATTGATAGCTTTTAAAGCCACTTTATTAAGGCTGTTTCGGTTTCATTAGATGTGATTTAAAATCATCGATATAACGTTTTGATCCGGTATCATTCTTGAATAATTGATGGTTGTGGATTTGAATTATTTTACTAATATCATTCTGAAATTGCTCAGCCCTATATTGGCTTATGTCATTCTTATTGACTAGCCACAGGCGGCAAAATAAATGCTGATCAACTTCTCATTCTTCATTATCTAAAACATCAATAAGTGCTGAACCCTGATATTAATAAATTGTCCCTAAATCCAGGAGCGGAACCACATCCGCAGCTGATAACCTGACTCAGACAAGGGTAGACCTAAGTAAATTGGTAACCAGAATATAAAAGCTAGTACAACTACCAAGATGACAGTGAAACCAGCACTACGATACTGGTTTTTCTCACTGTGTAGCCAGCGGTCAACTAGCCACGCCAGTGCTAATCCAGAAAACACTGAAGCTCCCATGTAATGATAAAGAAACGTGCAGCGAGTCACTTTCGTCCAGGGCAATAGGTTAGCGGCGTAGTTTACGATCAAATAGAGGGTAATCCAGGTATAGGAGGTTGGTATAGATTTCCAGCCCACCCCTTCTAAGATGCGTTGGGTTAACAGCAGCAGCAGCAAAAAAATTGCTGTAGTCGAGAGCCACCATAGGAAAGGATTGCCCATGGCATGGACATCATAGATTACATTGCTCGCATCAGCCGATAAGAGGGAGTCAGTGGGAACAGCCTCAGGGCTGTGACTAGCAGTCTGATAGAAGTAAGCAACCGGACGCCACATTAACAGCCAAGTATACCACCGGGAACAGTAAGGATGGACATCAGTGCCACTGCCCACATTTTGATGGAAGGTTAAAATTTTGACTTGAGACTCCCAGAATCCAGGGCTAGGATTCATCAGTAAGTGAGGAATCCAAAGCAGGCTGTAAGTAACAACTGGTAAAATCACCAAGTTCAGCAGGATGTGCCCGATATTCAGTTGGGTCAGGTTTTGTAATGGATGGCGTCCCGATGGTATGGAGCGAGTACGGGTTGTCTGCCCAAAATAGGTTCTAAATAATTGCCATACCCAAGCCACAGCCCATACTATATAAATCCCTAACAAAAACCACAAGCCATTCCACTTAATCGCTGCGGAAGCACCAAAAAACACACCAGATAGGATTAGCATCAGCCAGGATTTGGCAGCCTGATGATTAAGAGCCAGCAGGAAAAACCACTGACCCAGTAATCCCAAGATCACTAAATATATATTGTTGAGGGCATAGCGGGATTCTACCAGGAATAAACCATCAGTAGCTGCGAACAGAGCAGCAATCAAGGCATAGCTGCGACGTCGATTGAGTTGATAAGCCAGAGCCGCCACTACGATCGGAATCAAAGAACCCGTCAGGGCATTCAGCCATCGGTAACTCCAGGTAGAGCGTAAGGAACCAGTCAGCTCGTTAACTGTATCCTGTCCAAAAGGTAGATGAGAGCCAATCCAGATGCCAATGGCAATGATGTACTGACTTAGGGGAGGATGGGGATTGAAAAAGGAAGTACCGGTTAAGTAGTTATTGGCAAATATAGCGTAGTAAACTTCATCGAATACTAGGCGATTAAATCGACCCAACCCCCAAAATCGCAGGGCGAGTGACAGTAAAACAATGGCAGTCATGCCAATGCTAAACCAGGGGATAGACGAATGAGACGGCTTTTTTGGCAAAATCATCACCATCGAGGCTTGGGTTATCGGTGAATGGCACACTCAATCTGGAGTAGAGGACACCTTGATCAGCAATACTTTTCTGGGGGAAGACTGGGAAGAGAGACAAGAGTGGAAAGACAACACTGCCCCTTTATCCCCCCTTGTCTACCTTCCCTAATTCCGAAAGTATAAAATATGCCCATTAAATGCACACTAGCTTAATCACCTGTAAGCTGATCACCTGCAACCTGTAACTTATACCTGCTCAGCATCTGTAGCTCGAATAAATGAAATTGGTATATAGCGCTACGCGCAAGGGCAAGAGGCAAGAGGCAAGAGGCAAAAGTTTACTACACAAGGTTTTGCTGCTTGTATCAATGTCCTAACTTTAATGCGTAGTGCTATAACTTCCCCCTCTTCTCCCTCTTAACCCTCTTCCTGCTATTAGCCCTTTCATCCCTTTAATCCCTTAATAGCTTTTGCGCGCCTTACCTCCCTTTGTGGCTGCATCTTGTCTATACAATTGTGATAACACTTGTGATATAACCAGAAAAATTGTCAGACAAGTATTCCGGATTTTCCTCTAAGTGGATTGAAAAACTAAGAATAAGCATCATCACTTGACCTTTCCTTATTATTATCAAATTCTTCACATTCTCCACACAAACTATCACTATTTTTAAACTGTTAGTAAAGATTGTTTATGGGAAATATTTTTAGTGTTAAAACCAATTTTATACTGAAAAAATGAGTTAGGATTTATCTGGTTTTTATGGACAAGGAGAAAAATATAGTTTTCTCTTTTAGGAGAGTAATTCCTGGGTGTGCTGCCACTCTAAACCCTCAGTAGCAGTAACTATTATTTTCTCGTTAATAGAGAAAAATATGCCTCTGCTCATGACTTAAAGGAAATGATTAAAACAATCAAAAACCACAGAGTTAGCACATACTAAACACTTATGAAAATCCGAGATATTAATCCACGAAATGTTAATCCACTACATGGCACAGACAAAGGGGACTGGCTCACAGGTACCCCAGAGCCAGATAATATCGACGCTCAAGGGGGGGCTGACACTGTATTTGGAGGTGGTGGAGGTGACTTTATCAACCTTGGTTATGATGATGATCGTGATCTGACCTGGTATAGTAACTTTTCCGAGAGGATGGACATCATTGAAGATTTCGATCCCAACGATGAAGATGTTGTGGTTATAACCTCTGGTTTCTTTTGGGATCTTTTTCACAACGAAGGTTTGAATTCAGATGCCAATGTTGGAGATTGGTTGACAATTGAGCAGTTTGGTTCAGATACTTATATTAGAGTAGATCCAGATGGTATTCAAGGGTACACCCCCTTCAGAACATTAGCTATCCTAAAAAATGTTGATAAAAACGATATAAATCTAGATATAGTTGATGGCGATTTTATCATCGCATGATTAACCACAGGTGATGCGCGGATTTTCACGATCAGCTTCGAGTTTAGGTGTGGAACCAATCAGCAATCTGGTCAGTCTTCAACCTAAGACTGTCAGATGGGTTAAGAGCGTCTACTCGGAAAAAATATCCACTTTGGAACTGGGAAGCATCTACCAATGACTAATCTCTAGTTCTCAACAAAGATAATCAATATGTTTGACCTTAAAAACTACAAGCGCTTCTCTTTGAGAACAGGTATTGTCAGCCTGATCGGTGTGGCCAGTCTATTTGATACTAATCCTGCCTCAGCCACCATCATCACTAATGGTAGTTTTGAAAATTATTTTACGGGCTGGGAAACATTGGGTAGTGCTTCTGTGCGCACTGCAGGTTTTGGTAGTCAACCTACTGACGGCAGTTTCTATGCCCAGCTAGATACATTCCTTCCCCAGGAACAAGAAAACTTCGTGGAGCTAGCCAATTTTCTAGAGCTGGACATTACAGTGCTGGATCAGATCGGCAAAGGAAAGGGGGAGGTGTTTGAAGGATCAGCAATCAGAACTACCTTTACAGCAGTTGCAGGAGATGTTCTTAATTTCGATTACAACTTCCTCACAGATGATTTCGGTTCTGAATATTTTAATGACTTCGCTTTTGTGGGAATTTCCGGTCAGTTGAATGGTTTGGCTGATACCTTCTCAGTATTAGCTGATTCCATGACACCGTTTGTGAATGAAACTGGTTTTAGCACCTACTCTCAGAAAATTGCTGGCTCTGGAACCTACACCTTGACCATAGGTGTAACAGATGTTGGGGATGGTGCCTTTGATTCAGGACTACTAATCGATAATGTCAATGTAGTCAGACTGGAACCAACTGATCCCCCCTCAGTGCCAACACCCACTGATCCCCCCTCAGTGCCAACACACACTGATCCCCCCTCAGTGCCAACACCCACTGATCCCACCTCAGTTCCAGAACCAACCTCTGTATTGGGGTTACTAGCCATTGGGGTTTTAGGGGTGAGAAGTCAGTTGAACAAACACAAACAAAAATGTGAGGGAACTAGTAAAACACAGACCTAGCTAATGGGGAAACCCGCGAAAAATGAAATACAGACTCAGACCAATGAACTAGAGCGATAAGCAGCGAGTTTTGGTTGCTCAGTAATTATAATCATGACAGAAGGCCATGGATGATTTATATTCTGCAATAGTTTCGCTTCACACCTATGCCAATGGCAGGACAATCTCTTTGTTTAGACTAATTACCTTAGACTAACCATTAGACTAACCATTAGACTAACCATTAGACTAACCATTAGACTAACCATTAGACTAACCATTAGACTAACCATTAGACTAACCATTAGACTAACAATGTTACAAATACTCATAAAATAAGAATTATGTTATTCTGAAATGATAGCTATTCGGCTAATCAGTCACCAAGGTAAAATCAATCTCCGCAACTTGTAATACCCTTGTAATAGCTCGGTGCTCTAGGGTCTGTGATCCTGGTTTTGTTATTTGAGATACTTTGATTAGATTTATTTGGCTTTCCCAAATCTTTTTAAAACTTAATATATAGTGATACCAAGTGGCGAGTACTCAGGTATCAGCTATTAGCCGTCAGCCCAGTTGCTCAGAACCGACCCTCAACCAATAAGCCATTTGCTCCGTGGGCAAGGCAAAATCAACCCCATTACTGCAACCCATGGAATGACATCAAGTAATGTGGTGTCAGTAGTCAGTTACCCAGTAGCAAAAACCCGAGAAAGCGTTTTCCCCTAACCCTAGTTTCGTAAATGTGCAAAAACTGTACTGTTGAAGCTTTAGAGTTAGGAATTATAATATACAGTGGGCGATATCTAAATCATATCCACAACCGCGCTACCACAAAGCCAAACATTTCTTATGGGGACAACTACAGTTTTACGAATAGGCGATCGCGTCATTAGTGCAGAAGAAATTGTTCCCCTGCTAGCTGGTTACCAATTGCTGCCACCGTTAATCCGTGAGATTATCATTGACGAGGCAGTGGCTACCGCAAGCTGCACACCAGAGGAGAAGGCTCAAGCCTATCAGCAGTTCTTGGAAAAAAATCAGCTCATTGACGAGACGGCTAAACAGGCTTGGCTAAAACAGCGTGGTATGAATCCAGCTCAATTAGAAGCCCTAGCGGTACGAAGTATTCTGATTGAGAAATACAAACAACAAACCTGGAGTCACAAACTGGAATCTTATTTTCTGGAACGGAAGGGACAATTAGACCGAGTGATTTATTCCCTGATTCGGACAAAAGACCCAGGGGTAGCCCAAGAAATATATTTCCGCATTCAAGAAGGAGAAGAGTCTTTTGCTGACCTAGCTAGGGAATATTCCCAAGGACCAGAAGCTCAAACTGGGGGATTAATCGGTCCAGTTGAACTGAGCGTACCTCACCCCGCCTTAGCCCAAATGCTTCGCCTGAGCCAACCCGGACAATTGTTCCCACCGACTCGCTTGGGAGAATGGCTGTTAATCGTGCGTTTGGAGAAGTTTATGCCAGCCCAGTTAGATGATTCGATGCGCCAGCGACTGCTGAATGAATGTTTCAGCACCTGGCTCAGTGAGCAACTGAATCAGCAATTAGCAGCGCTAGATTAACAACAAAACTCTAGAAATGAAACTAAACTCAAGAAACCTTAGACAGCGGCTTTGATTCCGGATTTGGGGGAACATGGGCGGGTATGGTCGTTCTCGGCATTATCATCTCGCGCCAGATGGAGAAGATTCCGATAAACCCGTCTAGCTTGGCATTTATGGTAATCCTGAAACTGTGCCGTGGCTAAATGATCATTAGTCTATGGTGATCGGGTAAATTTTTGTTGTTTAAGGCTAGTCTCAATAGATTTTCCCTATGCACCATCATAGCATAGCCAACTAGTTACATTTCTTAATGAAAGAAGCGCTAAGCAAGTCCTAGGGTGCTCTGCAGAGTCTTTACATAAAAAACCGACCTAATATTTATAGCATATCCTCATAAATACCCCATGAGAAGCTGTTATTAAATTTAAGCTAACTAATCTCACGCTCTTGCAAACTAATCTCAAATCCTAAGAGGCTCAATGACCTATACAACAACAATTCAAGAGTTTCTAGCTGGTATTTCGCCGTTCAATCAATTGTCAAGGGCAGCACGGCAAAAACTGTCCACTAGTTGCCAACTGTTGCGCTACCGCATGGGCCAGACAATTGTGGTCAGGGATAAAATGCCAGGCCAAATCTCGATTTTATTCCAAGGCAAAGCCCGTCTAATTGGCTATGACCAACGCCGTCAAACCCCCACAACCCTCAAATTACTACAACCAGGGGCGATTATTGGCTGGGTCAGTTTGGTCAGGGGCATACCGTGTGAAACTGCGATCGCATCGGTGGAAGCGGTTTGTGTCACCATCAATGTGGCTGACTTCTTAGGGCTGCTAGATACAGAAAAATCTTTCTCAGATGCCTTCAAAGCCCGTTGTGGTCTAGTGGAAATCTTTGATCTTTTGGGAACAGAGTTGGGGCGTCGGGCTGAGGCAGAGACTGACCTCAAAGCACTTGCCCTGTTAGCCTGGTCAGACGCTTTAGTTTATAACCTACCTCGGGGCAAGCAAATGTCAAGCCAACTCGACCCCAATCGAGTATGGTTTGTGAGTGGAGGAGCAGCCGCCAATTTACCAGTAGGGTCTTGTCTGAGTTCGGAAGCATTGTCTAGCTTACAGGTCAATGGTCATGGTGCAACGCGCTTGGTGGGAATTCCAGAAGCTATTTTCTCAGAAGCTACCGCTACTGACTCGGAAACCTTGGCTGAGCCTACCGATACAATTCGCACTATACCTCAAGACGATATTCCCCAGGCTCCAGACCGACCGGATGAGGCTCCCGAGACAATTTACACTGACCAGACTACTCCTACAAAATTCCCCTTTATACGGGGTAAAGGAGCGGTGCAGGAATCCTTGGCTTGTTTCCAAATGCTGAGTAAGTACTTTAAAATGCCTTTCCGCAAAGATAGTATACGGAAGGTGCTAAAAAACCAGCATGCTCGCACCGGTCAAATCTCCCTTCAGCACTGTGGTGCAGTGGCAGAACTGATGGGATTAACTGCCCAACTCGCAACAATACCAGCTAACGCTATTAAACGTTTACCGACCCCAGCGATGCTGTTGTGGCACGATAGCTTAGCTATTCTCTATGAAGCCAGTGAACGGCAAGTAGTGCTGGCGGTGCCACAGCTGGGAATTCAAAAGCTTAAACCTAAAGATTTTGAAGAAAACTGGGGAGAAGGCGGGCAGGTACTTCTGTTAAAACCGACCAAAGACACCCCTACCCAGCGCTTTGGTCTGAGTTGGTTTTGGCCTTCTATCGTTCGTTACCGCAAGGTATTGGCGGAAGTTTTAATTGCTTCTTTCTTTGTCCAACTGTTGGGTCTAGCCTATCCCTTGATTATCCGGGTACTCATTGACAAAGTGATATCCCAAAACAGTACCGATACCTTGCAAGTACTGGGAATTTTACTGTTGGTGGTGTCGGTTTTTGAGGGGGTTTTAATCACCCTGCGTACCTACCTGTTTGTAGATACGACCAACCGTATCGATATGTCTCTTGGTTCCGAGATTATCGACCACCTGTTGCGCTTACCCTTAAACTATTTCGAGAAACGACCCGTTGGGGAGTTGTCCACCCGCATCAATGAGCTAGAAAATATCCGCTCCTTTTTGACCGGGACAGCCCTAACCGTGGTGTTAGATTCAGTCTTTTCTATAATCTACATCGTGGTCATGTTCATGTTTAGTTGGGTGCTGACCGTGGTGACTTTGTCAGTGATTCCTTTGTTCATGCTCCTGACCCTGATCGTTTCCCCAATTGTCCGGCAACAGCTACGCAATAAAGCAGAACGGAATGCTCAAACCCAATCCTATCTAGTAGAGGTATTATCTGGTATTTCCACCGTCAAAGCCCAGAATATTGAATTGCGATCGCGTTGGAAATGGCAAGAGAAATATGGGCGCTATGTTAGTGAAGGCTTCAAGAATGTGCTAACCTCTACCGCCGCCAGTTCTATGAGCACCTTCTTGAACAAACTCTCTGGTTTACTTGTGCTGTGGGTAGGGGTCTATCTAGTACTAGATGGACAATTAAGCTTAGGGGGGTTGATTGCCTTTCGAATTATTGGGGGCTACGTTACCAGTCCCTTGCTGCGTTTAGCCCAACTTTGGCAAAACTTCCAGTCTACAGCCCTATCTCTCGAACGCCTCAGTGACATTGTCGATACACCGAAAGAAGTGGCTGAAGCAGACCAGGGTAATATCCCCTTGCCCTCTATCAGGGGAGACATTCGCTATGAAAATCTCTCCTTCCGCTTTGCCAAGAGTGGACCAATGCAACTGAATAACATTAACGTCGAGATTCCAGCTGGTTCATTTGTAGGGATTGTGGGTCAAAGTGGTTCCGGTAAGAGTACCATGACCAAACTTTTGGCTAGACTCTATGCTCCAGAGTCCGGTCGCATCATTGTCGATGGTTACGATATCTCGAAAGTCGAACTCTATTCCCTGCGGCGTCAGATTGGGATTGTGCCTCAGGAAACCCTGTTGTTTGAGGGAAGCGTTCAAGAGAATATTGCTCTGACCAATCCTGATGCAGACAGTGAGGAAATTATTCAGGCAGCAAAAATAGCAGTAGCCCATGATTTTATCATGGGTTTGCCTTTGGGTTACAATAGCAGCGTTGGCGAAAGGGGTTCAGGTCTTTCCGGGGGACAACGACAGCGTATTGCGATCGCCAGAACGATTTTGCAATCACCCCAGTTAATGATATTAGATGAAGCCACCAGCGCCCTCGATTATGACACCGAGCGGCAAGTGTGTTTAAATCTAGCGGAAGCTTTTCAACAAAGCACGGTATTGTTCATTACCCACCGCCTAGGAACCATTCGCAACGCTGATATCATTTTGATGATGGATCGGGGTTCAATAGTAGAGCAAGGCACTCATGATGAACTGATGGCTCAGAAAGGTCGTTACTATTGCCTCTACATGCAACAAGATGCTCAAATGTAGCTATGAAGGGTGAAGGATGAAGGATTAACCATGAAGGGTTAAGCATTAAGGATGAAGGGTTAAGCATTAAGTGTGTATTGTCTCGGTATTTGCTATTTGGTTTAACCCTTGGTGTCGGATAGACTAGGCTCAAGGATAAAAAAATACTAGTGGTCGGGTAGTTGCTTTTACAGCAAGCGTTTAATTGAGAGCGAGAAGTTTTTGCTAACTCCCCCTATAGTAAGTGATAAAAATGATCAATGAGTCAGTTTTTTTATTAGTTACTAAATTTAATTATTAAACCCGATAATTATCTCATTCGTCATCCTTTATCCTTCATTCTTTCTTTTTTATCCTTAATTCGTCATCCTTTATCCTTCATTCTTTCTTTTTGATCCTTGATCATTCATCCAATACCCAAGTATTAACGAATAGCAGGAGCTAATAACGATGAGCCAATATAATGGCAATGGTAATGGCAATGGTAATGGCAATGGTAATGGCAATGGTAATGGCAATGGTAATGGCAATGGTCCCAAACGAAATCCAAAAATCAACTTAGGTTCTGTGGGTACTATGAGCAAAACCACAGTGCCTCAAGACACCAGGGACAGACATCGTGCTTCTAATAGTCACCTCGAATTCGACCAGCCAGTTATTTTAGAACAATCGCCCCATTGGTCTCATGCCATTCTCTGGGCACTGTTGAGTCTAACAAGTTTTGGTATGGTGTGGGCTTACTTTGCCAAAATTGACTATGCGGTTCCCGCTCGGGGCAAGCTAGAGCCACAAGGTGCAGTTAAAGAAGTCCAAGCTCCTGTGGGTGGAGTGGTAACAAAAATTCATATTAAGGAAGGACAGCGGGTTAAAGAAGGGGATTTGCTCCTTTCGTTTGAGCCTAAGGCTACTCAG
Organism: Moorena sp. SIO3E8; assembly: GCF_010692445.1. Lineage (NCBI taxonomy): Bacteria > Bacillati > Cyanobacteriota > Cyanophyceae > Coleofasciculales > Coleofasciculaceae > Moorena > Moorena sp. SIO3E8. The sequence continues at coordinate 87,389 of NZ_JAAHHM010000024.1, forward strand.
GCTCAACTGACTTCTCTCAATAAACGCCGGGCTACCTTAATCAGAGAAAACCAGTTTTATCAAGCTGCAATTAGTAATCCTAATTATCCACCTGTACCACCACCAGGTTTGGACATACAACTGTCCTCACAACTGCCTTCTCTGATCGCTAGTCGAAACACGGTACTGGCAGAAATTCGACTTTATCGCGCTCAACTGAGTGGAGGTTCTAAGAGCGCTAATCTTAGCCCTGAACAACGAATTCGTTTACAATATGGTACTTCTGCACTTGACGCTCGGATTGCTGAACTTGAGAGTAGAATTGGCTCCCTACAGGAACAGCTCAAACAAAATCAGATTCAACTTGCCAATGGCAGAGACATCCTAACAGTTGAGCAGGGTATTCTTGCAGATCTCAGACCCCTGTATGAACAAGGGGGCTTTTCTAAGATTCAGTTCTTGAGGCAGGAAAATGAGGTCAAAAATCGCCAAACTGAGATCAACTCTAGGATTGAAGAAGAACAACGCTTGCAAAAAGAAATTGCTGGGGTCAGAGCAAATCTACTCAATACTATTGCCTCTTCTCAACGAGAACTGACGGATTTGATGGCTCAGAATAATGAAAGAATTGATAGCATAAACACCCAAATAGCTAGCATTATAAGTCAATTAAATCAACGTATTGTTGATAACAATAAGCAGATGGCTGAAATTGATAGCCAGTTGCAGCAGGCTCAACTAACCCTAAGCTATCAAGAACTACGAGCTCCTGTTGATGGAACAGTCTTTGATTTGCAACCCTCAACTCCTGGTTTTGTTGCCAATACCACTGAGCCAGTGCTAAAAATTGTTCCGGGTAGCTCTCTGATTGCTAAGGTGTATCTTACTAACCGAGACATCGGGTTTGTGGAAGCAGGTATGGAAACCGAAGTCAGAGTTGACTCTTTTCCCTTTAGTGAGTTTGGTGATGTAAAAGGGAAGGTACTATCTATTGGTTCTGATGCCCTACCACCGGATCCTGCGGAATTGCGTCAAGACTATACTTTCCCTGCCAAAATCGAATTGGATAAACAGTTCATTCAAGCTTATGGCAAAGAAGTGCCATTGCAATCGGGTATGTCTATCAGTGCCAATATCCGGGTGCGTAAGCGAACAGTGATGAGTATTTTCACCGAGATGTTTTTGGATAAGACTGAAAGCTTGACCAAAATGCGTTAGCTATCAGCTATCAGCTATCAGCTATCAGCTATCAGCTATCAGCTATCAGCTATCAGCTATCAGTTATCAGCTATAAACTATCAGCTATCAGCTATCAGCTATCAGCTATCAGCTATCAGCTATCAGCTATCAGCTATCAGCTATCAGCTATCAGCTATCAGCTATCAGCTTTGTGGCACAGGCTTCTAACCTGTGCCACAAAGCTGTTTGGGTAGCGTGGCCAACGGCCAAGGGCAAATCCCCACACTTTTCTAGAACTATTAAATTCTCCCGTTCAAGGTTTATTTTAAGTAAGCTGACGGCTCAGGATAATTACCCTGTCTTGATGCAGTCGCTCATGGGGGAAACCCCCAAGACCGCGCTGCATCGCTTAATAAAAATCTCCCTATCTCCCTATCTCCCTATCTCCCTATCTCCCTATCTCCCCATCTCCCTATCTCCCCATCTCCCTATCTCCCTCTAATGATGGGTATTCAACCTGATTTGATATCAGCGATCGCTAATGGTTTTGGTTGCTGCCATTGGCGGCAACCACTCCTCAAGATTACGGTTCTACCGACTGCTGAGTTTAAGCACAGATGGGTACATTGATGGAAGTAAAGTACATAAAACTTTACACCAGGGTGATATTTCACCCACTGCTTAAATTCGGTAAGGTGAACCGGGGATGTTTGAACATTTTACAGATAAAGCGATCAAATCCATCATGCTGGCTCAGGAGGAAACCCGTCGCTTGGGACACAGCCTCGTAGGAACTGAGGAACTGCTGTTGGGTTTGATTGCACAAGGAACAGCTGTGGCAGCCAGAGTACTGAGTGATTTTGGTGTAACCCTCGAAGATGCTCGCTACTCGGTAGAAAACACTGTGGGTCGGGGTTCGAGAATGGTTAGCTCAGAACTTCCTTTCACCCCCAAAGCTAAACAAATTTTCCAGCAATCTTTCCAGGAAGCTAAGCAACTAGGACACAACTACATCGATACTGAACATTTGTTGCTAGCTATTATTCACTACAGGAATAGCGTTGCGAGTCAAGTACTGGTCAACCTGGGTGTAGACTTAACAGAATTACGCATCCATGTCATTAGTACGATAGCAGAATTAACAGCAGCAACGACTGCTAGGGGAAAAGGTTCCTCGTTTATGGGGAATACTCAAAACCAGAAAGCTACCTTAGAAGAATTTGGAACTAATCTGAGCAAGTTAGCTGCAGAGGGCAAACTAGATCCGGTGGTTGGTCGTCAGCAGGAAATCGAGCGGGTGGTTCAGATTTTAGGTCGTCGTAGCAAGAATAACCCGATCTTACTGGGGGAACCGGGAGTTGGCAAAACTGCGATCGCAGAAGGTCTAGCCCAACGGATTGTATCTCAAGATGTTCCAGACCTGTTGGCAGACAAACAAGTGATTAGCCTAGATATGGCTTTATTGGTTTCTGGTACTCGCTTCCGGGGAGACTTTGAAGAACGCCTCAAGCAGGTTGTGTCTGAAGTCCAGCAATCGGGGAATATTATCCTAGTAATTGACGAAATTCACACCTTAGTCGGTGCAGGCTCCTTAGAAGGGGGTATGGATGCGGCTAATCTCCTTAAGCCTGCTCTCGCTAGAGGTGAACTCCAGTGCTTGGGAGCTACTACTCTGGATGAATACCGGAAGTATATTGAGAAAGACGCAGCACTAGAACGTCGTTTCCAGCCAGTCATGGTCTCGGAACCCTCTGTAGAGGATACCATTGACATACTCCATGGTTTGCGATCAACCTACGAGGAGTATCACAAAGTCCAGATTTCTGACCAAGCGTTACTGGCTGCAGCTCAATTGTCAGACCGCTATATCTCGGACCGCTATTTACCTGACAAAGCCATTGACTTGATTGACGAAGCTGGGAGTCGGGTTCACTTGATGCACTCAAAGCCTTCCTCAAAGGCTAGAGCAGAATCAGAGTGGGAGAGTGAGGGAATTGAAGGTAAGTTATCCCCATCTCCAACTATTCCGATTGTGGATCAAGAAGACATTGCTCAGATTGTAGCGTCTTGGACTGGGATACCGGTCAATAAACTGACGGAATCTGAATCAGCTCTGCTGCTGCACTTGGAAGAAACCTTGCACGAGCGGATCATTGGTCAAGACGAAGCTGTTACTGCTGTGTCTCGGGCAATTCGTCGGGCAAGAGTTGGATTAAAGGATCCCAATCGACCGATTGCTAGCTTTATCTTCTCTGGTCCGACTGGAGTTGGTAAGACAGAACTGGCTAAATCCTTGGCTTCCTACCTGTTTGGGTCAGAAGACAAGATGATTCGCCTTGACATGTCGGAATATATGGAACGCCACACTGTTTCCAAGCTGATTGGTTCTCCCCCAGGGTTTGTGGGGTACGACGAAGGTGGTCAACTGACTGAAGCTGTCCGACGCCAGCCCTACTCGGTGGTACTATTTGATGAAATCGAGAAAGCTCACCCTGACGTTTTCAACGTACTGTTGCAATTGTTAGATGATGGTCGCTTAACCGATGCTAAAGGTCGTACTGTAGATTTCAAGAACACAATCTTAATCATGACCTCCAACATTGGTTCTAAAGTGATTGAAAAAGGAGGTAGTGCTTTTGGCTTTGAGTCATCAAATAACCAAGATGAGTCTAGGTACAACCAGATCCGCACTCAGGTCAATGACAATCTCAAAGACTATTTCCGTCCTGAGTTCCTCAACCGCCTTGACGAGATAATTGTCTTCCGTCAGCTCAAGAAGAATGAAGTTAAGGAAATTGCTGACATCCTGCTCCAGGAAATCTCTAGCTCTATACAAGAGCAAGGAATTATCCTGGAAGTCACAGAGGCTTTCAAAGACCACTTAGTCACAGCAGGCTACGAACCGAGCTATGGTGCTAGACCTCTACGACGGGCAATTATGAGCCTGCTAGAAGATAGCTTAGCCGAAGCCATGCTATCTGGTCAGATTCAAGAGGGTGATACAGCAATTGTTGATGTGGATGACCACGGTCAGGTTACCGTATTATCTGGTAACGCTCAAAAGAAGCTGCTGCAACCAGTTGGTGTTTGCTAGTGCCAAGTAGTGATGCCAAATTTCCTTAAAGCCTGGACTTTAAAGGCTGGATCTGTAGAGGGGTAGCCTTTAACCCCTCTAAGATATATCTACATCTACATATTTTTTATAGACGTAGATATATACAGCGCCATAGTTCACAAGGAAAAAGGCTCCCCCCCATGAAGTTAGTTATTCCCGTTGCTCTACCAGAACATTCCTATGATATTGCGATCGCACAACAGCTTCCTGATGGCAAAATGACCACAGGTGGCTTAGATGATATTGGGGTTTGGATGAGCCGTCTACAGTTGGGCAAAAAAGTTTTAGTGGTATCGAATCCAGCGATTTTCCGAAGATATGGGGAAAGAGCGATCGCAGCCTTGGAGTTAGTGGGATATCAGGTATCTAGCCTTACCCTCCCTGCTGGTGAACGATACAAAACTGTCAAATCTATCCAAAAGATCTATGATCTTGCCCTAGAAAACCGCCTAGAACGTTCCTCGACTCTAGTGGCATTGGGCGGTGGGGTAATTGGGGATATGACAGGATTTGCTGCTGCCACTTGGCTAAGGGGAATTAATTTCGTTCAGGTTCCCACATCGCTGTTGGCCATGGTTGATGCTTCAGTTGGTGGCAAGACTGGGGTCAATCACCCCAAGGGCAAAAACTTGATTGGTGCCTTCCATCAACCACGATTTGTCTTAATTGACCCTTCGGTATTAAAAACATTGCCAGCCCGAGAATTGCGAGCAGGGATGGCAGAAGTGATTAAATATGGGATTATCTGGGATGAAGAGCTGTTTGTGAAACTAGAGGAATCGAACCGACTTGACCAATTGCGTTACCTGAAGAAGGATTTATTAGAAACAATTCTCTCTCGGTCTTGTCAAGCTAAAGCGGATGTGGTCAGTCAGGATGAGAAAGAAGCTGGGATCAGAGCAATTTTGAACTATGGTCACACCATTGGTCATGCCGTAGAAAGCTTAACTGGCTACAAGTTAGTCAATCATGGGGAAGCCGTAGGGATTGGAATGGTAGCGGCAGGCCAGATTGCTGTGGCACTCCAGATGTGGCAGCCAGAAGATGCCGAACGCCAGGATGCTTTAATCAAAAAAGCTGGACTACCTACTCAGTTACCCAGTGGCCTAGATATTGATGCCATTATTGATACCCTGCAAACGGATAAGAAAGTTAAAGACGGTAAGGTCCGATTTGTTTTGCCTACCAAGATTGGTGAAGTAACCTTGACAGATCAGGTGCCAACTGATGTGATTAGGGAAGTGCTTCGGCAAATACAGCAATAGGAAAGGGAATAGGGAGTAGGGAATCGGGAATCGGGAATCGGGAATCGGGAATCGGGAATCGGGAGTCGGGAGTCGCTTACAAGGGTAGGTTTTTGACAAAGGGGCGAGTAGGTACTTTTATTGGCGTTGCGTCAGTCTTTGAATGAATAGAAGTAGAGTGGGCATCCTGCCCGCCCGAAAATAAGCATGAAACTGGCAAGATGCCAGTTCCACCAAGATGCCGATTCCACCAAGATGCCCATTCCACCAAGATGCCAGTTCCACCAAGATGCCCATTCTACAGGTGCGACCCGTGGCGAATTAAATTCGCTACAGGTCGCACCGCTCCCGACTCCCGACTCCCGACTCCCGACTCCCGACTCCCGATTCCCGATTCCCGACTCCCGACTCCCGATTCCCGATTCCCGATTCCCGATTCCCAACTCCCGACTCAAATGTCAAGGTTTGATAACTTGCTCTTAATATATATCGAAGATGCTATCAAACAATGGATAACTGGCTAAAGGGTATGACCCCTCATGTAACTCAATCCCTTACTGGGTAAGACTATCCCAAGGTTACCCTAGGGGGCTGAAACGATTTGCCCACACCATTATCCATAGCCATTAAGGAAAGTTCATCGAGAAATCGCAAAATTTTGAAAATGAGCTAGGGTAGACATTGGCACCAATCTAGTTTTCAATCTAGGGTTAGGTCGCCATTGACACACGAAAATTCCCCAAAACTATGGGCAAAGGGCTTATTGCCCCACGTTAAGGGTGAAATTAATTAAAAAATATGCGACCTTAGCAGTAGTGGCAATTTGTTGTAATTCGGTTCCAGTTGAGAGGCAATATTAATGAGTGATGGTATGGCATTCCTGACGGGGGCTGCCTTTGCCGGTATGGCAGCATTGTTTCTCCTCAAAGGAGGAGGCAATATGGTGGCGAATAACCTTCCCTCTTCCCAACCCTTCCAAATTTCCCCTAACAATCCCTATAATTCCCCTTACGCAGATCAAGCGCCAAACCAGGCTCTAGCTTCGCCGAACTTAAATAATAATTTAAATAATATGCTCAATGTTGAACAGCAGCGGCGGGACACTGAGCAGCTCAAAACTATGGTTGAGCAACAACGAGCTGAAACTGAACAGCTCAAAGCCCAACTTCACAATCAGCAGTTACTGCTAGACAATCTAACTGCTCAGGTTGATGCCAGTGTGATCAGGGCTCCTGAGCAACTAATCCCTAATCGTAAAACTAATAATGAGACGGCAAATACCCTGATGTCAGGGATACTTTGGGGACTTGGCGGTATGGCAGTAACCATTGGTGGTGGTGCCGTTGTGATTGGGGGGTTAGCCTTGCTATCACGACCACAGCGTCCTCCTCGTACAACTTATGTGGTGCAACACCCCTACTCTGGTGTTCCTCCTTCCCTACCAGCTAGACGGCGCTCTGAGTTTATGTCTCATCAATATGATGATAGACTTTATGACCGGATGGACTACGATTAAATTCTCCAAGTCTACTCATCGTAGTATAGGTCATCCTCATAGTCTAGGATTTTCCAGGATTGTCCCAAAAGCTGCCACACTAGAGGTGCGATCGCTCCCCCAAGAAGACCAATACCAACGCTAATAGCCAAGACAACACCGATTGGCAGATCAATCGACTCGAAGACTAAAAACTTCACGGATACTTCCGTGATATTTTGGATCGAAAAAATAGCGATCGCGCCAATCCAAATAGCAACTATCAGAGATGTCAGAAGTAAGCCAAGTCCTCTGATTAGGGAATAGTTCATGATGGTGACTAGTTTCTTGTGACTAGTTAGCTCTCTGTATTCTTTTTTCTAGCACATTCGCCAATAGCATCCTTTCCTCAACCCAACCTACAAGACTCTGGTGTAGGGTGGGCAAATAATTATAGTTTCACTATTTGATTAGTTATCATCCACCTTTGCCCACCCTACTGACTGACTCTGGTGTAGGGTGGGCAAATAATTATAGTTTCACTATTTGATTAGTTATCATCCACCTTTGCCCACCCTACTGACTGACTCTGGTGTAGGGTGGGCAAATAATCATAGTTTGACCATTTGTACAGTTTTCATGTCCATTTGCCCACCCTACTGACTCTGGTGTAGGGTGGGCAAATAATCATAGTTTCACTATTTGTACAGTTATCATCCACCTTTGCCCACCCTACTGACTGACTCTGGTGTAGGGTGGGCAAATAATCATAGTTTGACCATTTGTACAGTTTTCATGTCCATTTGCCCACCCTACTGACTATGTCACAATAGCCGGTAAGGATAGCCCGAGGTGAGAGGGATGCCCCCACTACTCGACCAAACCACCGACCAACGCATTGTTCATGATGGCACCTGGGAACAGTTTAAGTTCATCCAGAAGGGATTTGATGGTTCTCCTGGAGTACGGCTGTTCTACTATGATGGGATAATCGAGATTCTGATGCCAGGACGGGAACACGAAATTTTTGCCAGTATCATCGGTTACTTAATCACAACCTTTCTGACGGAAAAGGGTATTTTCTTTCAGCCAACTCGTTCCATGACTCAGGAAAAAGAGGGAGTCGCCTCTGCCCAAGCTGATGAGTCTTATTGCATCGGAAGTGTTAAGCCGATTCCAGATTTGTCCATTGAAGTAGTTTTTAGTAGTGGTGGCATCAGCAAGTTAGAACGCTATCAAGCTTTAGGTGTTCCAGAGGTTTGGTTTTGGGAAGATGGATTACTAAAGCTTTATCATCTTACTGATGGTAGTTATGTCCCAATTGAGCGTAGCTTGCTACCCGGACTGAGTGAACTAGATCTTGATTGGTTCAGACACTGTGTTTTGATGGCGGAAACCGATGCGGGAGAAGCCATTAGAGCATTTCGTCGGCAGATTTAGCTATCAGCTATCAGCTATCAGCTATGAGTTGGGTAGGGTGGGCAAATAATCATAGTTTCACCAAAAGTACAGTTATCTGTCCATTTGCCCACCCTACGCCACTTGCATCTTAAAATCATTCCATTATTAAGCAACGCCAATAATGATATAGCAATTCTTTTTCCCATGAGGTACAAACGGATCCCCCTAAATCCCCCTTAACAAGGGGGACTTTGAGGTTGATAAGTGTACCTCATACATGCAATCAACGCTATAGTTTTACCAAAAGATGAGTTATCATCCACCTTTGCCCACCCTACTGAGTAATATCATGTCCGGATAATTAGTTATAAAAAACCTTCTCCGATTAAACCTTACTCCTTTACTTCTGCCTTCTGCCTTCTGCCCTCTGCCTTCGATTCCCCAAAGTGTAAGTATTCAACCTGACATGATATAACCTCTAGACTGGCCCCACCACATGGCTGTCGTAAAAGCTAATTATGTTTCCTGAAGGTTCAGAGACATCAAACACACTGTGTATTCGGCCTTCGCGAATTTCGCTCGGTGCATAGCCAGCCTCTTGCAGGGCGACCTGTTGAGCCTTCAAATCATTAACCATCAGATCAAAACTCGCTTGTCCTGGTTCTGCTTCAGGTTTATTTCTAACCACCAGATGGGTTCCCCCTCTCAACTCCAGCACTGCTAAGTCTTGAAATTCAGCAACTTTTCGCATCCCCACAAACTTGAAGAAGTCGAGAGATTTTTTGAAGTCTGAAACGTTTATGCTAACATGCCCAATCCAAATAGGAGGGCGTTCATCTTGCTGTGGATTATTTGGGGTCATCGTTCTTACTCTAAAACTGTTGGATATTGTTCAAATCCCTGTGAAGTGGTGTAGGGTGGGCTGCGTCATGATAGTTTCACCATTTGAGCCGTTATGATATCCATTTGCCCACCCTACTGACTAGGGCTTCGCTAATATACTTCATCATGAGTACCTAAATTAAGCAACAAAATAGCTTCTTCTTGATCTTCTGAATTTTCGATAAATTCAAATAAAATACGGTAGCTGTAGTCAATTGAACATGACCAGATATTGGATAAATCACCTTTAAGTTTGTGGGTATGTAAGCTAGGATGAAAGGGATCTTCTGCTAACTGACGCAGGGTTTTTTCAATTAGCGGTCTAAAATATGGTCTTTTACGAATTATTCGTTTAAAACCTCTTAGGGATTGGGGTGTCCAAGCTATTTTCATGGTTGATCGAGTTCTTCTAGGAATTGATCAACTGAACCAAATGTTACTTTGCCTTCTGCTAATTCTTGGTGAATTTCTTGGATTTCTTGGGATATTATGGCTCTACGTTGTAGATGGAATCGTTTCAGAAGAATATCGAGTAATATCTCTTGCTCTTCTAAGGACAATTTTTCAACGGTTTCAATCGCTTGCTGAAAGGCTGAGGTTTTGAGCATGCTTTCTTGATCATTTGCTGGTTTTTTCTATTTTATCTTTATCAGTCATACCCTCAACCCAACCTACAAGATCGGCGTACGCACTCAGTCAGCAGATTTAGCCGTAGGGTGGGCTGCGTCATGAGAGTTTCATCCTTTGATCAGTGATCATCAACATGCAGCCCACCCTACAAAAGCGATTGGCCTACGGCCACGCTACGCGATCGCACTACAAAAGTGATCTGATCACCTTCAACCTGATCACCTTCAACCTGATCACCTTCAACCTACTAACCTTCAACCTGATCACCTTCAACCTACTAACCTTCAACCTACTAACCTTCAACCTGATCACCTTCAACCTGATCACCTTCACGCTAATTTCAACCTCATAACCCCAAAAAAAATAGCCGCAGAAATACTTTCCACGGCTAGGAATTTTCGCTTATGCACTCAATTTTCTCACCTATCCGATTTTGATCGGATCCTTTGTCCAGGGGGGAAACCCCCCCAGAAATTTAAGGTCTTAACGCTGAGGGGGCGACGAAATAATCTAAAACGCAGACTCTATAAGTAATCTAGCCCTTAGACCTCGTTGATAATACTTTCGTTGTCTTGATGCAGTCGCTCATGGGGGAAACCCCCAAGACCGCGCTGCATCGCTTATTAGGACCCACGTCTCATTAATTCGGTTACTAATTCTAGACAAACATCTTTGAAGTTAACCCAGGTTTGACCATATAAACCAACGTAAAAACTGCTATGTCTTCTCTCCAATCGGCCAGATTCTTTTACACGAGACACATAGTTTTGGATTCCTTTACGTTTAATGTTATGACCTTGAATAGTTGCCGAAGTATAAGCTATAATCATCAATAAAACTAGAGAAATAAAGCGTTTACCTTCAACGTTAGTCTTTTCTAAATTATAACCACCTGTCTTAAAATCTCTAAACATTTCCATGCCTCGCTTCGCTCGCCAGGCTTCGCCAACGAATCAAATCTTTGTTTGTAGGCTGAAATCGCCGAATTTAAGCTATCCAAATTTGTCAAAATAAACCATCCTTCTTTTGGGGCTACTCCGTTAAGTTTACGTTTCCATTTAGCGGCAATATTAAAACTTAGGAAACCACGAGTCTTCGTGACTTTAATTCCTTTAATAAATAAAGACACTCCAGGTACTAGACCTAAATCATTTAATTTAATCCAACTCTTTTTTTGATATTCAACTAACTCATTCTTTTTTAAACGCAAACAAAAATCTCTACCCAATTCCTGAAGATGATTTGCTAACTTTACCGAACAAAATTCTCGTTCGCGAAGCGTGACCAAAGGTCAATCTCCCAATACACAGATTTTAGAGTTTTTTAAAATCGGGATAACTTTTGATAAAATACTTTGTTGTTCTTTTAAATTACTACTACCTAACTTGGGTAACAAGGTAAAATATAGTGGAAACGCTCTGTCTTGATGCAGTCGCTCATGGGGGGAACCCCCAAGACCGCGCTGCATCGCTTTTATCCCAAATGAGGCTAACCATGAATAAATTGATATAACACCAATTCGTTCTATCAATTGCTAAATAAATTAGTTTTTCATCGGTAAAGTATCTTTTCAAGCATTCTTCAACTATTGGAAACCACAAGTCTTCAATTGTTAACTTTGGTAACGATAAAAATCTTTAGGTGCGACCCGTGGCGAATTTAATTCGCCAACGGAAAGCGCACCTTCGGATTCTTTTTCTTCTACTTTCAAATTTAATGGGTAAAGGGAGAGCATTGGCTAATTTTTCTAAATTAACTTTTTTAATTGACTGTAATAGATTTATAAAAATTTTTAAGAAAATATATTCAGCTAGACTCAATTGACTTTTGAGATGGTTTTGGTAGAATTCTGGTAACATTGTCTATAGGTAGGTCTTGTTGCAAATTGAGAGACCTACCTTTTTATACCACAAAATCCTACAAACTTTACATACCAAGCATTTCAGACTGTTTCGTCGCCCCCCCAGGTCTTAACGCCAAATCCAATACCTCATCATAATCGTAATAAATTCTCCTGGATTTCCCGTCGGTTGAAGAGGACCCCAGTCAGTAAGTTGAGCGTAGCCCAGGCCATTAAGGATATATACGGTATGGGTTATTTGCTCGCGAGACCCTTTTAAAATGTACGGAACAACAAATCCGTTTGAATTATCGTTTGAATTTGGCTGAGAGTTTTGAAGCATAGTCGATTAATTGTTTTTATGTTTAAAATATAATTATAATGATTATAAATAATTTGTTCAAGGGTTTTTAGATTTTTTGTGTTGAGGGGGAATTGAAAGAAAGGTGAGCTAACAGCTATCAGCTATCAGCTATCAGCTATCAGCTATCAGCTAACAGCTATCAGCTATCAGCTATCAGCTATCAGCTATCAGCTATCAGTTTAATGCTTAAAATTATGCTCGTTTGCGTAGCGTGACCGATGCGCAAATGGTATAATTTAATTGCTTTAATTTTGGATATATTATGAATAATATTTTGGGATTTTGTAGGGTGCGTTAGGCGGTTTTGTTGAGACGATTATATGAGAGAACAAAGGGTTGAAGCCGTAACGCACCATGGTATTGCGTTAGAAAGGTTTGGTTTCAATTTGGATATTGATGGTGCGTTACATTTCAGGCTTCGCACCCTACAAGAGCGATTGACCTTTGGTCACGCTACGCGAACGCACTACTATAGCTTGCTATGAATCGCTCGAATCGGGGTAGGGTGGCAGGGTAATCGCATCTTAATTTTGTATAAAATGTACTTGACAAATAGTTAGGTGTGTGGGTCTACCTCCCAGAAGCCCAAGCAGTTAACCTGAGGATCAACAAAAGTTTCTATTTCCCCATCGTTGG
>NZ_JAAHHM010000240.1:0-5837 GCF_010692445.1 Moorena sp. SIO3E8
GGTAATAAGGAAAAGAGTTGCACAAAATAACGTGTCGTTTCGGAGTTGGTTGCGCCGTGTACTTGGAGACTTGTTCGCACGGTGCTTAGGGGGCGAAGAGGGAGTAATCCCTCTGACCTACCCAATACTGAATAAATCGTATCGGTGTGGGACTGTCAAAGATCCCCTAGACACCTTGGCCAAGTTAAATGGCTGTGTGTTTACTTTTCTTAGGATGTTGGCAGCGCCGTTTGAATCGGCGTTGATCAACTTTCCTGAAGCAATCTGGTAAAGTCCGCGTCTTACTCGTTTGCCTGATGGTTTCCAGCACTCGGGTTTTTCACCGTATTTTGGCAAAGAATCACCATCCAAAAAAGACGCTTTACTGGTGTAGGACTCTTCCGTGACTATCAACTTAATGCCATACTCTAGACATAGATGCTTTAACCTTTCTATGAGCCTTTTAGTGGGAATAACGACAAACTTTTGATTCCCTTTCTTCCCCATATTGGAACAGATTTTCTGTCCTTCGTTCCAACCTATAACAAGATTACCAATCCTGTCGTTTAAGCAGCGGTTGACAATGAAACGGGCAGCCTTATTTACCGCGTCCCGCATCTGATTGTTTCGCTTTAATTGAATCCGGTCTAAAATTGAATCCCAGTATTTTTCTGGCTTACCGGACTTGTGTTTAGCAACTAGTCGAGCATATCCCTGATTCATCGCCTTGAGTTTTTTGCCATCTATAATGAAGCTTTTCCCAAGGGTGGAAACACAAGTCAGCCAGTTATCTCCCCCATGATCTATCCCCATGGCCTGGGAGTAGTCTAGATCGGAATTAGTATCTTCTATTGGCTTCTTTCCGTCATCTATCACCCAATCTATCCACAATTGACCGTAACTTGGGCGAATCGTTACCTCTTTCACCCAATCCGGGTCTATAAATTCTGGAGGAGTCAACGTTATCTGAGTAAGCAGTTCTGGCTTACTTTCCTTGCTAACAGAAGGGTAAAACAGTCCTTGTTTGTAAGTGAGAGCTTGTTTTGGGAAGGTGACGGCAGCGAATCCTCCTGATTTGCGGTACCGAGGAAACCTAGGTCTATCAACTTCTCCTTTGTAATATAGCCCCACTAGCTGGTTGTAACTTTTAATTGCTTCCCCTACTGCCTTTAAGGTTTGTTGAGCAGATTGAGCCGCCATCGCCCTATAGTGAGGCGACATTTTTAAGGCTTTATCTATCTCGGGGTATTTAACCCCACATTTATAGGTTTTCCAACCTGCCTTTAATTCATCCTTTTTCCAATAAGTAGTGTAAGCTTCTTGCTCTTCTAACCATTGATAATGTTTCTGTTTTGAGTAATAAACAGCGCAATTAAACAGGCTATTAGACTGCTTACACTGAAATTCCCAAAAAGCTCTTTCCTCATCCGAAAAGACAGCTTTTATTGGTATAGTTCTATACATTTTGACAACATCGACCTGTTTGTTATCATGTATTTAGTCTATGCGCATACTCCAAGAATGTCAAGTCAAACTCAGAAAAAGTCAAAGAAAAAGATGAAAGGGATCCCTGTCCTTTACGATGAACTAAAAAGACCACACAATGTCATGTTTACAGACAGTGTGTGGAAGTGGTTACAGTTATCAGCTAAAGAGTCTGGAACTAGTGTTGGGGAGTTTATAGAGCGCTGGGCTAGAAGTCAAATTGAGGACACGACTGGATAAATCCAGTCTCTCTTTTTCATCCCCCGGCTAAAAGCACGGGGGTTCTCAAATTTCAGGAAGTTTTGATAGGTTGTTGTAGCTGAAACCGACTTCTACCATTGCGATCGCACTAAGTTCTGGATAGGGTGCATCTCCTAAAAGCTATTTGACCTGATGGTGCGTTACGGTGCGGCTGTTTCAACAAGGGGCGAAGAGGGGGAAAATCATGGCTCGCCCGCCCCTAACGCACCCTACACCTTAAACCAAATAACCTTAAACCAAATAACCTTCAACCTTCAACCTTCAACCTTCAACCTTCAACCTTCAACCAAAGAAACCTTCTAAACCTTGAACCTTCAACCAAAGAAACCTTCAACCTTCAACCTTCAACCTTCAACCAAATAAACCTTCTAAACCTTCAACCTAAACACTTCACCCAAGCCTCCCTTACCTCAGGTGAACCATACCAAAGCCCCTTCCTCCTAGGAGAATGCAGCACCTCATCAAGAGTAATATTAGTCGCTCCAGCCAAATGAGCAGCAGCAATGGGAGTAATCCCATCTCCCCAGCAATTCCCTTCTCCACAAGTGAGCTTGTAACTGTTGTAAGCCAACCAGCTGCCTAAACGTCGCTTACCATAAATAGCCTTACCAGCGACACAAATATAATTAACATCTTGGTGAAAGGCCCCTGGATAGTTATCATTCACAAAATCAAGATTGCGTTTAGTCCAACGTTCCTGACTGAGATGGGGTGTACCCAGAGTCACTAAAGTAGAGATATAGGAATGAGCATTCCATAACCCTACCGAGTCATCAGTAACATCTCCATGAATAGTGTAAGGCTTTTCTCCTAGATAGATCCTGGCAATCCAGCCACCAGCAGAGTGACCGATTAAATTAATCTGTGACGTGTTATGCTTCTCCAACTGTTGTTTAACAGCTTGGTCGATTTTTCGCAAAATTGGCACCACAGAGCGACCACCGAGGGTAGGAAACCAATCCTGTTGGCGTATTGGTACAGTAGTTGCAGCAATCCCTAGCTGTTGTAGTGATTGTTCTAAATCACGGTATTCACTAGCGCTAGCAAAATAGCCCGGTAAAATAACAGTTGGTAATGGCATCGGGAATTTTAATTTAATATAAATTTTATAGATAATTTTAAACTTTTGTGAAACTAGGTACACTTTATGGTATAAGTGTTGGTCCTGGGGATCCTGACCTGATCACCCTCAAAGCACTACGTATATTGAAACAGGCACCAGTAGTAGCCTTTCCTACTGGAGTCCGTGGAAAACCAGGAATGGCTCAACAGATTGTCGCTCAATGGTTGGAGAATCATCAGGTGCAGTTACCCTTGACATTTCCATATGTGCAGGATACCGCTATCTTGACCCAAGCATGGCAAGTTGCTGCTGAGCAAGTCTGGAATTATCTAGGATTAGGGCAAGACGTAGCATTTGCGTGCGAAGGAGATGTGAGTTTTTACAGCACATTTACCTATTTGGCACAGATGCTACAACAGTTACATCCTCAAAGCCTGATTCAAACTGTACCAGGGGTATCTTCCCCCATGGCTACAGCATCGGTGTTGGGATTACCCTTGACCATTCGTGATCAGCGGCTGGTGGTGCTACCAGCTCTCTATAATGTGGAGGAACTGGAAAAGGTTTTGGATTGGGCAGATGTAGTAGTCTTGCTCAAAGTCAGTTCAGTTTATCAGCAGGTGTGGCAAGTGCTGCATCGACATCAGTTGTTGGAAAATGCCTATGTGGTAGAACGAGCAACTCTACCGGAGCAGGTGATTTATCATAATTTATGCGATCGCCCTAATCTGGCATTACCCTATTTTTCTCTGCTAATTGTTAAGGTAAACCAATAGATAGCAAACCAATAGATAGCAATGTTTCAGCCATCGATGTAGTTGTTATAGCTAGCCCCAGCACCATCACTCTTATAAAATTCTAAACGCTTTCAACCCCGTGTCTTTAGACCGGGGATGAAAGCGAATAGCGGCTTGACGCGCCGTGAGAAAAATATTCCTAAATAATCCGAAAGTTTAGTCTGGGTGTTGTAAAATAAAGTAAAGGAAAGTTGAGGTCGAAACTGGTGATCGTTTTAGAATTCAAGGCAAAGGGGAAAAGGCATCAATACTCCGCTATTGATGAGGCAATCCGGACAGTTAAGTTCATACGCAACAGCTGTCTCAGGTACTGGATGGACAACAAAGGGGCTAATAAATTCGACCTCAACAAATACAGCGCCGTCCTTGCCAAAAACTTTCCTTTTGCCAATGAGTTGAACTCTACTGCTCGGCAATCTAGTGCTGAGAGAGCATGGTCATCAATCGTTCGTTTCTTTGACAACTGCAAGAAAAAAGTACCCGGAAAGAAAGGTTTTCCTAAGTTCCAAAAAAACTGTCGCTCAGTGGAGTACAAACAGTCTGGGTGGCAGTTTTCCCCTGACAAGAAGTCAATTACGTTTAGTGATAAAAAGGGGATTGGAAAGCTCAAGTTGAAGGGAACGTGGGAATTGTGGCGTTTTGATAAGAAGCAAATAAAGCGAGTTCGGATAGTCCGCCGGGCTGATGGCTACTATGTCCAGTTTTGTGTTTCAGCTGATATTAAAGAAGAATTAGATCCGACTGGTACAGCCATTGGGTTAGATGTCGGGCTAAAAGACTTCTATACTGATTCCACTGGAAAGACTGAACCCAATCCTCGTTTTTACAGAACAGTAGAAAAACGTCTTAAATTCCATCAACGCCGGGTTTCTCGAAAAAAGAAAGGCTCTGCTAACCGGAAGAAAGCTATTAATAGGCTAGGTAGGACACACCTTAAGATAAGTAGGCAGCGTGAAGAACATGCCAAGAGACTGGCTCGTTGCGTAATCCGGTCTAACGACCTGGTCGCCTACGAAGACTTGAGAGTTAAAAATCTAGTAAAAAATCATTGTCTTGCCAAATCTATTAATGACGCAGGTTGGTATCAATTCAGGAAATGGATGGAACATTTTGGAACTAAATTTGGAAAAGTAACTGTCGCAGTTAATCCCGCCTATACTAGCCAAAACTGTTCCGGATGCGGCGAAATAGTTAAAAAGTCTCTATCGACTAGGACTCACATCTGTAAGTGTGGATGTCAGCTAGATAGGGATGTTCCTTCGGAACCGCTTCGCGAACACAACGCCGCAATCAACATCCTTAAAAGAGCTTTGAGTACGGTGGGGCACACCGGAACTTGGGTCACAGACCTAAACGCTTTAGGAGATTTGGCCTCTACTGTTCTTGGTTCCGGCCAGGTTCAGCAAGTCGAGTCGTTGATTAAAGAATCCCCGCGTCTAATGACCGGGGAGTGTCAATAGCAACCATGGAAATACGTGAACAATAACTGCCATGTCCGATGCTTCTTTAATTAAAAACATCCCAGAAATGCTGAGTCACCCCCTAGTGATTTCTGTTACCGCCTCTCTGGGGGTTCATATGCTAATCGTACCGATCTTAGGTGATTTGTTGAAGAATCAAAAGCCTAAGGGAGACTCAATGGTGCAAGTGTTGGAGTTAAGCCCTCAACAACTGAGCCGTGTGCCCAAGTCGGCTGCACCACCACTGACCCTGCCAGCTCTACCAAATGCCAAGACTCCGAGCAATCCCTCCATCCCTTCGTTATTTAGTGCTTTCCCACCCCCTCCACCACCGCTACCTTCAATACCTCCTCTCAAGCCCCTGAAAAAAATTCCCACACCCCCACCTCTGAGATCCTTACCGATAAAACCCTTACCCTCAATTGGTAAGTATCCTTTACCACTGCTAAATCGCCAAAGACCGATTATCACCAGAGGGTCTTTCCCGATCCAGCTACCACCAAAACCCAGGACACCACTACCAGCCCCACCACCGCGACCTCAGTTCAAATTCGATACAGAGTCTTTGAATCCAGGTTCCTTCCAGACCGGTTCCTTGCCAGTATTTGGGAATTCTAGCAACCAGATTCCTGACCCATTAGAGGTTCCTAACCAACAGCCACCGGTATCCGTTACTCCACCTCCTCCACCACCACAATTTTCCATCACCCCTCCTCCTTCTGAGCCTACTAAACCAGTACCTTCTAGTGCTGTTGCGATCGCACGACAACGTGAGCAAAATTTAGTAGCTCA
>NZ_JAAHHM010000241.1:0-5742 GCF_010692445.1 Moorena sp. SIO3E8
TGCCATCAAAATATCTTAACACAAACCAGGTGAATGATAACTGTTAATTTACATAAACCCTGTCCCGGCTATCATCCCGACACCAAATCAAAGATTATGGTGCGGGGCTTCTCGCCGGGGTAGCTAACAGCTTAAAAACGGGACTGGCCGGATTCGAACCGGCGACCTAGCGCTTCAGATTGGTGTGAGTTTCCCCACTCTCTGGACTATACCTTCACCCTAGGTTAACACCCCTTAAAGTTAATACCCCTTAAGGTTAATACCCCTTAGGTGGTGGCCGTCTAGTCTCTCCACCTTCCTGCATTTAACCAAGGGCGATGACTCGCACACAGATTCAGGCTTGGCTCGGTATTGCCTTAGAGTACTGAATAAGCTAAATACCCCTTAGGTTTCACCGAATTTGACCACATTCACTCACAGAATTTCTTCCATGGTGCCCGATTTTTCAGGAGGCGCTTGCTCTATCCAGCTGAGCCACAGCCCCAATTGTAATATGTCCCTATATTATCACAAAAGCTGTTGATTAAGCATCGATAGCCATACCTAATCAGGGTTGAATACCCCCGTTAACCCAACTGGTAATAGGTAATGGGTAATCGAACCCAATTTTTAAGCAGTTTGTTGGTTGACGCTCTTGCCTAGAAAAGTGGGAACTATAGAACTAATCGCGATTAGATCCCATGTTGGGGAAGACTATGTTCCGGTCATGGCTAATAGTCAGTTATTTATAATAAATCAATTATAAATAACCAATTAATAACTAAGATCACAGAAATTTATGCGAGCCCAAGAACATTTGCTGGTGGTTATTGGACATAGATGATGAGCAAGCTAGGTAAGCTTCCCAAATCTATTCACTCTACTATTTGGTTAGGATTACTAACCTTTTTGATAGTGACTATGGTAGTGCCTGCTGTAGCCCATCCTGATCATTCGGTACTGGGGAGTAGAGCAAAGGTCGGTGGAAACCAGGAAATTGTTAGTGCTATTTCTAATCCCCAAACCCTTGTGCTAGAACCCGCCCACCATGGTTCAGAGTTGCTAGAGCAAGGCAAAACTCTCTATGAAGCCGGACGATTTGCTGAGGCGGCTGCTGTGTGGCAACAGGCAGCTGTTGGTTTTGAGCAACAAGGTGATGAAGTGGGACAAGCTTTGAGCTTGAGCTATCTGTCCTTAGCTGACCAACGATTGGGAAAATGGGAGCAAGCCCAGAGTGCTATTGACAGAAGTTTGAAGATTTTGCAGGCTCCACAACTTAGGGAAGAAGGGTCGATTTTGGCTCAAGCGCTGACTATTCAGGGAAGTCTCAGAAATGCTATGGGACAAACGGAATCTGCCCTGGAAAGTTGGCAAAACTCAGAAGCTACCTATCAATCTGTAGGGGATGAGGTTGGCATCTTGGGTAGCCAGATTAACCAGGCTCAAGCCCTAAAAACGATGGGCTTCTACAGGCGATCGCGAAAACTCTTAGAAGCTGTCAATGAAAAGCTCCAAGCTCAAGATGATTCCCTGCTTAAAGTCAAGGGATTGCGGAGTTTGGGAGTGGCTTTGCAAGTAGTGGGAGATGTACACGCATCCAGGGAAGTTTTAGAGCAAAGTTTGGCAATCGCCCAGAAGTTAGATTCTCCCAGCGATACCAGTGACATTATTTTCAGCTTGGGAAATACTTCCAGGAACTTAAAAGAGCCGGAAACCGCCTTGAATTATTACCAACAAGTGGTAATAAAAGCAACTAGCCCACAAATTAAAACTGAAGCCCAACTCAACCAACTCAGCCTTTATCTAGAACTAGACCAGCACAAGAAAGCGATCGCACTATTGCCTGCCATTGAATCTAATCTAGCTCAGCAGCCCCCCAGTCGAACCACAGTCTACGCTGCGGTCAACTTTGCTGAGAGCTTGTCAAAGTTGGCAGCTGCTTCCCCTAGACAGTCACAAGGGGTGCCTATACCCATCCAAAAAGGCGCAAAAATTCTGGCACGAGCAGTGCAACAAGCTATGGAATTGGGGGATCCAAAAGCTCAAGCTTATGCGATGACTCAGTTAGGTTCATTGTATGAACAAACCCAGCAGTGGTCCGAGGCTTTGAGGTTAACAGAGAATGCTCTACAGATTGCCCAAGGTAATCATGCTTCAGATATTGCCGCTCGTGCCGCTTGGCAACTGGGGAGGCTGCACAAACAGCAGGGGGATATCAACGAAGCGATCGCAGCTTACGATTCAGCGGTCAAAACTCTCCAGTCACTGCGCTCAGACTTAGTCGCTATCAATCGAGATGTCCAATTTTCTTTCACTGAAACTGTTGAACCGATCTATCGAGAGCTAGTCGAATTACTACTGCAACCCTCTGTCAACCCCCCTGAGCCAGGAGGGGTATCCCAGGCAAAAGCCTCAGGGGAAATTAGTCAAGACCACCTGAAAAAGGCGATGGAAGTTATTGAATCGCTGCAATTAGCTGAATTAGAGAACTTTTTCCAGGAAGCCTGTTTAAAAGGTCAACCCAGGCAGATCGACCAGATTGACCAGAAAGCGGCAGTTATTTATCCGATTATTTTGCCAGAACGGTTAGAGGTGATCGTTTCTGTGCCAGGACAAGCGCTCCGTCACTACCAAACTTATATACCTCAAGCTGAGCTAGAGCAGTTTTTCCGACGGATGCGACAATCCCTGAATAGAGCTTTTTCTGAGCCAGCACGTCTCAAGCTCTATCAGCAAGCTTATGATTTGCTGATTAGACCTGTAGAATCTGAGTTAGAAGACTACGGCATCACAACTCTAGTATTTGTGCTAGATGGTACTTTGCGGAATTTACCGATGTCCGCTCTTTATGATGGTCAACAGTATCTGATCGAGAAATATAGCATAGCTCTAAGTCCAGGATTGCAGCTTTTAGATCCACGCTCCCTTGAATCGAAACAGATCCAAGCTATAACTGCTGGGCTGAGTGAGGGTCGCCAAGGTTTTAAGCCTTTGCCAGCAGTAAAGCGAGAATTAGACCAGATTTCGTCAAAAATTTCCACAACAGTGCTTTTGAATCAGGAGTTTACTGATACCAACCTCCAAAGCGCTGTTGATGCACAACCTTTCCCAGTATTGCATCTGGCAACCCACGGTCAGTTTAGTAGTACTGCCGATGAGACGTTTGTGTTAGCCTGGAACGATCGAATTAATGTCCGGCAATTCAATTCACTACTGCGCTCAAGAGAAAGACAAGACACTAATCCAATTGAATTATTGGTACTCAGTGCTTGCCAAACTGCTAGAGGGGATAATCGTGCTGTGTTGGGGTTAGCTGGAGTAGCAGTACGTTCGGGAGCACGCAGTACCTTAGCTACCCTATGGGCAGTAAGGGATGAATCTACTGCTCAGCTGATGGCTGAATTTTACAAGTATCTGGCTCAAGCAGGTGTAACTAAAGCTGAAGCGTTGCGCCGTGCTCAGTTAGCGCTATTGAAAGGGGAATACAACCATCCTGTCTATTGGGCTCCCTTTGTGTTAGTGGGAAATTGGTTGTAATTGCTCTATCTCTAATCGAAGGACTTTTCAAACACATTATTAGAGGACAATTGGGCATAAAACATACTAGAAATAAAACATAAAACAAACATGAACGCAAACATTAGGCGTTTATATTGAAATTTATAGCAACCCTCAAAAAAAAAATTAGAAAGCGGCAAATTCTAGCAGTCGCCAGGGCAGTTAGGACATCACAAAAGTATCAAACCTAAGTAAGCGCAATAGTTTGACTTCTGACTTCTGACTTCTGACTTCTGACTTCTGACTTCTGACTTCTGACTTCTGACTTCTGCTATATCTGCTTTGCTTTCTGTGCCCAGAATAATCATAAAGAAGGTCCTGCAGCAATAGGAAATATTTTATGAAATCAAACAAATTAACCGTGAGATTACCACTTTGTTTTACTTTCCTATTCCTAGGAATGACTTTAATCCACAGTTTGCCAAGTCAGGCGGTGATGTTCCAAAATGGGAAGAATCCAGCACCAAAGACGGGAAGGGGTGGAGCTTCCCGGGGTGAAGATATTTGTTTCTCTGATTCTAAAACCACCACTTCATCAGTCACACCCCTGATGCCAGCTACTAATGTGGGCTTAACGGTGGCAGAACGTCCAACTTTGCTGGTATATGTTCCTCAGACTTCAGCTAAAGAAGCTTTTTTAAGTTTCGAGGATGAACAGCGAAACCATCATTACCAGACCTTTATACGTCTGCCTAATCAGCCAGGTGTAATGGCGGTTGAATTACCACCTCAGGCTCCACCACTAAAGGTCGGTAAGAATTACCAGTGGTCTTTGGTGATGATTTGTGGGGAGTATTTAGAACCAGATAGTCCTGAGGTAACTGGATGGGTTCGTCGAGTTGAAGCCAATTCTACCTTGATGAATCAGAAGACATTAAAAGCCTCACTGAAAAAAGCCTCATTGTTGGCTGAATCAGGGATTTGGGTCGATACTGTCTCTACCCTCGCTGATTTAAGGCGAGCTGAACCAAAAAATTCAGTCTATCTCTCCCATTGGGAAGAACTGTTAAAATCACAAGGACTAACTGCGATCGCTAACCAGCCGTTGCTCAATAAATAAACTATAAATATCTGAACATCATACCATCAACTATTATCCTGCAATCCTTATAAAGCAAGGATTTAATCCTATCTGGATCAAGGGGTTAGTTAGCAGCTGATTTGTGATAACTCCAAAAAATATCGCATCTTAAACCCCTGGTTTTCAACCAGGGGTTTAAGATGGGGCTTAAAACAACTTACGGAATTGATTCCGTCCTATCCTGTCAATAGCTGAACTAAGAAACTCAATCAAGTATAGTTGACAGGGTAAGCGCAAGAAAAAATGGCTCATAATGTGCATTGGCTGGATATTCGTTGATCGTCGCTCGAAACCCCTATAATCTCGTATAAATTTAATCGCAATAGAGTTTATTTGTTGAGAATGAAGCGGTTTTTTTCGAGGGTAAGCCACGACTTATTGATTCTTGCGCTTACCCTGGTATAGTTGAGTCAGTTAGCAATTATCCATGACCAATTAGCCTCAATCATTCCACAATTGGGCAAGCTCAATTTTTCTCCCTTTTTTGCTTGTTTTCTCAAGACTGTTACTTAGTCAGGATTTACTGGGAATTCTGTAGGTAAGTTATCGACGGCTTAGTGACTCACCACAAAAGCAGTTCTACCGGTCGATGCTATTCCTGGAATCCTGCCAACCAATAGAAGCGCCTATAGCTGAAGTTCCCCTTTGACAAAACAGCACAACCTATGCTTGGATTGGAATTGAGGATTTTTTCTTAGGCATTTACTGGGTACAAAATACCGAAATTCCCAGTAAATCTAGAGCTTTTTGTTGAAGGAGAGTGGCTTGGGTTATTTTCTCAAAGGTAATATCCTTCCCCTCCAACTTTGTGTTAATCGTATTGAGAGTAATCGTCCCTAAATCTGCCATTAACGTATTAAAGCTGTGTACAGGTAATTTATCTTGTGTTTTCTTTTTACGAGCTTTCGATAAAGCTTTCTTTGAACGTTGGGATGGAGCGACGACTTCAGTTGTAGTGAGTTGGACTTGCTCAGATTCTTCATCTGCAAAAAGTATCGGAGCTAAAGCTTGCGACCTGTGCCATTCAACGTAATAAGATAACATACATAAAAAGACATGTGCTCTAACTCGATTCTCTTGGTGCGCGTTCCCTAGGCGAGGGAACCTCGCCGGGGTCGCACCGC
>NZ_JAAHHM010000242.1:0-5699 GCF_010692445.1 Moorena sp. SIO3E8
TATCCGTTCCCACTGGTCATCACGCAAAGCATAGCGGCGTATCATGATAGCACAGCTCCTGATTGACTAAACTCTCTACAGCTACCGATTCTAAACTAAATTGATACCTATTTGATGACACGCCCTAGGTTTTTAGGGACTTCGGAGCAGGGAGCAGGGAGCAGGGAGCACAGAATAGGGAATAGGGAAGAGGGAAAACGTAAGCATTCAGCCGTCAGCTGTCAGCCGTGAGCTAAAAGCTCACGCGTGCGCGTTCAGCTTATTTTATTCAAAAGTACCTCAAGTAGCGATTCAGCGCGGTCTTGGGGGAAATCCCCATGAGCGACTGCATCAAGACAGCGTGCCCGTAGTGCATAAGCTAATAGCTGAACGCGCACGCGTGCGCGTAGCGCTTAAGCTAATAGCTGATAGCTGATAGCTGATAGCTGAATACTTACGGGAAAACAATCTTGTGTACCTGATAGTTATGCAAACCGCCGTATAACTGATCACATTGAAATTTATAGCCTCTGTGTTTAAAATATAAGACAAAATAGGTTAAAGAAAACTTTTCTGCTGTGGAATAAGCCTTTTTTTTGGTTTAGGTCATTCACAAGTGTTGGGAATTATCACCCTGTAGAATCCTTATCAGCATTTGATGGTCTTTCTGCAGCTGGAAGCTGGCAGCTGATCATCAAAGATAACGCGGCTGGTGACTCGGGTTCCCTGGGTTCTTGGAGCTTAGATTTGGGGTATACTCAATCTGCTTAAAGCTACTATCGGAATTGGTGATTATTGCTGTCACCATCTGTTGATGCTTGGGTGGAATTCCTGTTGACAAGTTGGTAACTCTCCCATTCACCACAGGTGATGCATAGGTGATGCATAGGCAAAGCAGAGGATTTTGGCTGAGTGCTTCTGAGATCGGGGCGTAAGACCTGTTCGCGGTCGAAAGGTGTTTAGCAGGCAGTCTTCTGTCAACTTGGAAGCCCCTTGCTCAGCATAACTAGCAAGGGGTATAGCACTACGCATTCAGATTAAGACATTTGTAAACTCCGAAACTTACTCATAGCTTACTTCTGACTTCTGACTTCTGACTTCTTACTTGCGCGTAGCGCTATATACCCCTCTTAAGCGTAAAATTGAATATCCTCCCCACAGTGATCTACTAGGTAACACAGAGCCCGGAAACGCAGGCTAGCTAATTGCTCATAGAGAGGGTTGAGCTTACATAGGGGAGGGATGTGTAGTACTAAGTGACCGAAAAGTTTTAAATCCCGCTCAAAGGGACATTGACCAGGAATAATTTTGGATAGGAATCTAGCTAGGGTTTGATCTGTAATTTCTATTTGATCCAGCCATTGGCGCACAGGTTTTAGTAAGTCAACACGTTTTTTGGGCAGTGGCTCAGGCGGAGTGAGACTGCTATTGAGATCAGCTACCTCTGAGAGGGATGGATTAGTACTTTGCTTGTTGGTTCTGAACATGGCTATACATCTCTAAATTTAATCAATAAAGTCCTCAGCAAAGGTATTACTGTGGAATGCCTTTTACAGAGTTCTAGTTAAGTAGGTAGACATCCAGTAATCAAACACGATTACTATTGAGCTGTATTGCCACATTGGCGGTAAGTTATAAAAATTTATATAGCTAGAAGTCATAGGATGTCCAGGAGCCTAGGTATTGTAAAGCTTGTGTAATTGGTAATTGGTAATTAGTAATTGGTAATTGGTAATTGGTAATTAGTAATTAGTAATTAGTAATTGGTAATTGAGATTATTCCAGAGCTCTTACCTATTACCAAAAAGCTCATCAAAGATGAACATTACCAAAACAACTGGACATGAGCTCAATTGTTACCACTGAACTTATTAAGTAAGCTTTCACCATTCAGCCTTGATCACCCTAAGGGAATGGCCACGCTACTTGAGGTGCTATCAGCCATTCTTCATCAGCTTTCAGCTAAAAGCCATCCTTATTTCAAGCATAAAAATACAAGAGAAAGGTTTGGTAAAGGTTAAAAGAAGAAAGACCAATCAAACTATGAACTTTTGATAAAACTAATTGGTTGACTGTTGACTGTTGACTGTTAACTCTTGACTGTTGCTGGTGAACACTCAACAGCCAGCATCTTATAACACTACCAAAACAAACAGCTTACCCAGGGTAAGCTCATCTAAATCCGTATCAAAAACTACAGATAAAAGTTGAAAGATAGTATAGCAATCATAATTGACTTTCAATTAATGTCAACAAACTGCCTATATTATCAATAATCCTGAGATTATTTCTTCTTTGATTTTAGAAAGCTGGAAATTTTAATTGGGATTCGGCTTTACCGACCCAGGGCGCGTGGGCAACGGCTTCTTTTTTTCTTGCTCAAAGCAAGCCAATATCTTGGATTCAATAGGACTAATGTACTGGTTTTTAGCGAGGTTTTTCCCAACTTCAATGAAAATAGGTGGGTAATAGCCACTGCTGTATTGAGGATTTTCCGAATGGGTTCCCGTAGCGGCTCCAAAGGAGCATCCCATGAGTGATCACGGCATTACCTTAACATAACTTCATAATTATGTCATCCTGAGAAAAGAGTTGTCAATAGACTCAAGTTTAGGTCAATGTCAGAATTCTCAGAAAGAAAACGAGTAGTTGTAGTCGGTGCTGGATGGGCAGGCTTAGGCGCAACTTACCATTTAGCCAAACAAGGTTACGATGTCACTCTCCTAGAAGCAAGTTCCTATCCCGGTGGTTTAGTGTCAGGATGGAAAACAGCGGGTGGACGTTCTGTAGAAGGGGGAATTCATGGTTTTTGGTATCCCTATCACAACATTTTCAACCTGGTAAAGGAACTCCAACTCAATCCTTTCACTCCTTTCACCCGTTCTTCTCAGTATTCCCCTGCTGGATTAGAAGTCGAATCCCCGATCTTTCAAAATGAACCACGACTTCCCACCCCTCTAGGAACCTTCCTCTACCCCGACTTTAAACGCTTACCCCTGATTGATCGACTCTCTGCCTTACCCCTGCTCTATGCCGTTATTGACTTCGATAATTCCCACCAGGCGTGGACTAGGTATGACTCGGTAACCGCCCGTGAATTATTTAAACAGTTTGGGGTTTCGGCTCGACTCTACAAGGATTCCTTTGAGCCAATGCTGTTAGTTGGTTTATTTGCTCCAGGAGAGCAATGTTCAGCCGCAGCCGCCCTAGGAATGCTGTATTACTTCATTTTGGCTCACCAACCGGACTTTGATGTGGTCTGGTGCCGAGGAACGGTAGCACAAATGATATTTAAACCCTGGGTGGAACAGATTGAAAAAGCCGGGGGAAAGGTACTTACCAATAAACGGGTCAATGACGTTATTATAGACCACACAGGCAAGGCCAAAGGGGTGATCTGTGGTGATGAATGCTTTGAGGCTGACGCGGTGATTTTTGCTGTCAGTATCAATGGTATGAAGAAAATCCTTCAGAGTAGCACCATGCTCCAAAGCCGCAAGGAATTCCGCAACCTGATGAATTTAGGGGGAATTGATGTGCTATCAACCAGGCTATGGTTTGACCGCAAAGTTGAGATTCGCCATCCCTCTAATGCTTGTTTTGGCTTTGATGCCACCACGGGTTGGACATTTTTTGACCTTAATGCTTTGCACGATGAGTACCGGGATGAACCTGGTAGCGTGATTGAAGCAGACTTTTACCATGCTAACCAGTTGCTACCCCTGAGTGATCAGCAGATTATCCAGAAAGTTCAGCGTGACTTAGGCACCTGTGTTTCTGGTTTTAGAGAGGCAAATCTGATTGACAGTAGTGTGATTCGAGTACCCCAAGGGGTGACTCACTTTGCTCCCGGTAGCTATCAGTATATGATGCAGCGAACCACTAGTATTGAAAATGTATTTATGAGCGGGGATTGGATTATCACTCGCCACGGTTCTTGGTCTCAGGAAAAAGCCTATGTTACCGGTTTAGAGGCAGCAAATTTGGTGATTAGGCGCTTTAGACAGGGGAATTTAGCCAAGATTATTCCTGTTGATGCTGATGAATTTCATATTCAGGTCACACGTAAGATTAACAAAACTGTACGGGAGTTTGGTCAGACGTTATTTAGTAATTTTTGGTTACCTTGATTTAATTTGGTAATTTTAGGAAACAGGGAACAGGGAATCGGGAATCGGGAATCGGGAATCGGGAATCGGGAATCGGGAAAAATCCAAAAATCCTGTGTACATCATACTGAGAGCTTGCACCAGTACAAAAAAACATCCAAGCTTTTTAGTACTGTTCCCTGTTCCCTATTCCCTGTTCCCTGTTCCCTTTGTAGTTCAATCCTATGTTCACCACCCAAATACAAACACTGTAGTAAAGTAATGGAAAGCGTTCAGAACTCAAACAGGCTTGTTGTTACCTTCTACAAATGGGTAGGTATTCTGGTTTTGGTTTACCTACTGATTGTGGCAGTAGGGATAATTGGTACAGGCTTTAGGTCAGCTACTGGGGAGCAAGCCCAGGAATTGTTCGAGTTTGCTACTAATCCCTTTGCTGCCTTAATTGTCGGTACCCTAGCAACTGCTTTAATCCAATCTTCAAGTACAGTAACCTCGATTATTGTGGGTCTAGTAGCTGGTGGTTTGCCAGTGGCAACGGCTGTTCCTATGGTTATGGGGGCTAACATTGGCACCACCATCACTAATACACTGGTTAGTTTAGGACATATTCAAAATAAGGACGAATTTAAACAGGCTTTTGCTGCTGCAACCATCCACGACTTCTTCAATCTGATTAGTGTCGTTATATTCCTACCTTTGGAAATTACCACTCACTTCCTGGAAAAGATGAGTCTGTTTTTAACAAGCCTGGTTGTGGGTGAAAATTCCATTAACTTAAACAACGTTAACCTGATTAAATTCGCCACGGCTCCAGTCAGTGATAGACTTCACACTGTTAGTAATAGTTTTCCAGAACCATTTAATGGTATTGCCCTGATAGTCTTGGGTATCAGTCTTATTTTCCTATCCATCTTTTTCATTGGCAAACTGCTCAAAACCTTAATGGTAGGACGAGCGAATCAGATGTTGCACACTGCTATCGGTAACGGTCCCATTGCTGGGATTGCTTCTGGGACACTAGTCACTGTAATCGTGCAATCTTCCTCCACTACCACCAGCCTGATCGTTCCCCTAGCTGGTACAGGTTTATTGAGTTTACAAGAAATTTATCCCTTCACCCTAGGGGCAAATATCGGAACGTGTATCACTGCGTTACTTGCCGCTACCGGAATAACGGAAAACCCAATCCCTGCTCTAGAAATAGCTACAGTGCATCTACTTTACAACACCCTCGCCGTTGTGCTCATCTACAGCATTCCTGTGTTGAGACAAATGCCAATCCTGGGTGCAGAAACCTTAGCCGCTGTTGCCAGTGAGCGGAAGTATTTAGCGTTCCTATATATTGGAAGCGTTTTCTTCTTGATTCCGGTACTACTTCTAAGTCTATCGACGTTGCTTTGACACTCCCCGGTCTAAAGACGCGGGGATTCTTCGCTCAACGACCCGACTTGCTGAACCTGGCCGGAACCAAGAACAGTAGAGGTATTAAACTAAGCCGGAGAGTCGCCCCTCCGACTCGTCTTCAAAACCGTACGTGATAGTTTCCTATCATACGGCTCCTCATCATAGGAACCATTGTCATTGGTACCTCTAGAATGGATTGACATCTAA
>NZ_JAAHHM010000243.1:0-5677 GCF_010692445.1 Moorena sp. SIO3E8
GTAGAATACAGGTAACATTGTCAATAGGTAGGTCTTGTTGAACAAAAGAGACCTATCTTTTTTTTAGCACAAAATGGTGAAAGCTTTACATTTAAAGCTTTTCAGGCTATTTCGTCACCCCTTCAGGCATAATGCAATAGTTCTTGCTTGAGATGTTCAGGTAAACTAATGACGACTTTCCATAAGGCTAACTCAGTATTCATAACGTTTAGTTTAAGCAGATAAAGGGATGATTACAATTTTAGAATAGCAAGATATCAGCTATCATAATTCATTGTGGAACTGGCATCTTGCCAGTTCCACAAACATAGATGTAAATTCCTAGGATTCCTCATCCATCGGATTATTACCGACATCAAAAATAATTATAAATTCCGCATCAGGCATTAATCGTTTCAGGGCCCACAAATGTCCTTTGACCAAAGGTCACGCTACGCGAACGGCATCCGATCGATTGCGAAAGCGAGCAACAACTACTCGCTGCATTTTCGGTAACAGCCGCATGACCACCCATGGATGAAGGCGTTCAGAATACGTCATCATGAAAGTATCTCCTTGTGATTGGGGAGCCAGAGCTAGCCCGTCGATTTTGGACTCTCAGCGGGCTAGCTCTTGACTCTGGGCGTCTCAGCGCCCACATTTCTATTATACACAAATAATCTTTAATTGTAACATATTTTGAAAAATTTTGTAAAAAACTGGTCGGGAGTCGGGAATCGGGAGTCAGAAGTCTGAAGTCTGAAGTCTGAAGTCTGAAGTCAGCTTAGACTTACGTTTGCTGAGTTTAGGAATGTTTGGGGCATCTTGGTAGAATAGGCATCTTGGTGGAACAGGCATCTTGCCTGTTAAAGTTTCCAGGCGCTGACGGCTGACCGCTGACGGCTGACCGCTGTTCGCGTAGCGTGCGCATAGCGCATATGCTTGCCTATTGCCTTCCCTACCATGACTCCTCAAGTAAACCTTTCAACACCTCTTCCGTAAAAGGATTCTTACCAGCCCGGAGCTCATCTATCCATTCTTGCCGTTGTGCTTTCAACTCATCATCATCGATCCAGTCTACAAATGCCTGAAAATCTGATATCGCTCCTGGGGTATCCCCAGTCAAAGCCCTAGCCAAACCACGACTATCCAGAATACCGCTATGTTCAGGTTCTTTTGCTACTGCTTTTTCGCAGGCATCCATTACATCAGCAGCATATCCATGGAGGCTACCAAACCAACAGATGTAATTCCAAGAATTAGCATCAATTTCTAGGTTTGGATCTAGTTGTTGTGCTTCTTTATAGAGAGATAGGGCTTTGGTTACTTCACCTTGTATTGCTAACTCCTCACCTTGTTCAACTTTAGTGGGTGCTGCTAGCTGTTTGGCTTTTGTCTCTGGCTGTAATTCTAGCTCCCGATTCCATGCTTGGGCTTTTTGGAACTTAGCAATAGCACCCTCCACATCCCCCTCTTTCGCTAACTCCTCACCTTGTTTAACAAAACCAGAAGCTGCAGCTATTTTGCCATCTTAATCTTGGCATTTCTTTAAGCTATCTAAGGATTCAGGATGATCCACAAAGTAATCTTCAAGCAACTTACATCCCCTAGCCAGCATCTCACCTAAATCTTCAACGGCCCAGAGTCTGACAGTTTTGTCGGCTGATGCCGTAGCCAGGGTTTTACCATCGGGGCTAAAACTTACACTATTTACCGAGTCAAGATGTCCTTTCAACAGAGCTAATGGATTGCCCTGTAAATCCCAGAGTCTGACAGTTTTGTCGTCTGATGCCGTAGCCAGGGTTTTACCATCGGTACTAAAACTTACACTATTTACCGAGTCAAGATGTCCTTTCAACAGTGCTAATTGATTTCCTTCTAAATCCCAGAGTCTGACAGTTTTGTCCCTTGATGCCGTAGCCAGCCTCTGACCATCGGGGCTAAACCTTACACTTTCTACCCAGTCAAGATGTCCTTTCAACAGTGCTAATTGATTTCCTTCTAAATCCCAAAGTCTGACCGTATTGTCCCATGATGCCGTAGCCAGCCTCTGACCATCGGGGCTAAACCTTACACTTTCTACCCAGTCAAGATGTCCTTTCAACAGTGCTAATTGATTTCCTTCTAAATCCCAGAGTCTGACCGTATTGTCGGATAATGCAGTAGCAAGCATCTTACCATCTCGGCTAAAACTTATACTAAATACCAACTCTTGATGTCCTTTCAACAGAGCTAATGGCTTTCCCTGTAAATCCCAGAGTCTGACCGTTTTGTCCGATGATGCACTAGCAAGCATCTTACCATCGGGGCTAAAGCTTACACTATTTACCTCGGATTGATGTCCTTTCAACAGAGCTAATGGATTGCCCTGTAAATCCCAGAGTCTGACCGTTTTGTCCGATGATGCACTAGCAAGCATCTTACCATCGGGGCTAAAGCTTACACTTGATAGCGAGGATTTATGTCCTTGAAATAGAGCTAATTGCTTTCCCTGTAAATCCCAGAGTCTGACCGTTTTGTCGTCTGATGCCGTAGCCAGGGTTTTACCATCTCGGCTAAAGCTTACACTATTTACCTCGGATTGATGTCCTCTCAAAAGAGCTAATTGATTGCCCTGTAAATCCCAGAGTCTAACAGTTTTGTCCTTTGATGCAGAAGCGAGCATCTTACCATCTCGGCTAAAACTTACACTTGATACAGAGGATTGATGTCCTCTCAACAGAGCTAATTGCTTTCCCTGTAAATCCCAGAGTCTGACCGTTTTGTCGTATGATGCGGTAGCCAGCATCTTACCATCTCGGCTAAAACTTACACTATTTACCCGGAATTGATGTCCTCTCAACAGAGCTAATTGCTTCCCCTGTAAATCCCAGAGTCTGACAGTTGCGTCGTCTGATGCCGTAGCCAGGGTTTTACCATCAAGGCTAAAACTTACACTTCTTACCAACTTTTGATGTCCTCTCAACAGAGCTAATTGCTTTCCCTGTAAATCCCAGAGTCTGACAGTTTTGTCCGATAATGCCGTAGCCAGCCTTTTACCATCTCGGCTAAAACTTACACTTAATAGCGAGGATGGATGTCCTCTCAACAGAGCTAATTGATTTCCTTCTAAATCCCAAAGTATCACAGTAAGGTCGGATCCAGTAGCAAGCCTCTTACCATCTCGGCTAAAACTTACACTTCTTACCGAGGATTCATGTCCTTTCAACAGAGCTAATTGATTTCCCTGTAAATCCCAGAGTCTGACAGTTTGGTCAAATGATGCAGTAGCAAGCATCTTACCATCGGGGCTAAAACTTACACTTGATACCAAGGATTCATGTCCTCGAAATCTTCTCTTTTCTTTGAATTTACTAAGACTCTGCTGTAGAGCATACAGAGGACTAATAGCAGGATAGTTATCCAGGGGGCGACCATCTTTCACGATATTATATAGTTGTTGCCCAGTCTCCATGGCTGAGTATAAAAGCTCTCGCTCGCCATAGTAAACATTATCCCCTCCTAAGCGTCGTAAAATACTAACCCCTTGTTGTTCTAGTCGGGTACCTGTTTGAGCTTCCTGTGATTGTTTAAAATTATCTCTAGGTTTGATCCCAGTCACTACAGCCACAATTAAGGACAAACCCAGTACAGTACCACCTATACTTATGATCCACTTCGCTTTTTCTTTTGCTTCAGTTAAGATCCGCCTTTCTTCTACTAATACCTGTCGGTCTAATTCCTGAGCAGCTGACAAAAACTGATAATCCAAATCGCTCAAACTTTTACCCTTAGCCCAAGCTTGAGCATCCTGTAACGCTACCCCCCGCAACAAAAGCGATTCATCCTGACACCCAGACTCAACCCAAGCGGTAAAGGCTTCAGAATAGGGACGCAGTCTAGCCAATTCCTGCTTAACCCAATCGCCATCGAAAACACTGCCATAAATCTGGTTGTTAACCCTCAAACAGCCATCCCGCTCCACAACCAACCCCGATAGCCTTAATTCCGTCTGTTCTTCACTGCCATCAGCGGCAAGACTACCCTGATCTAATACGTGCTGATACAATCCCAACAGCCTACTCGCCCGTTGCTCATTTCTGAGAATGCGATCGCGTATAGTCTTTAAATGCTCTGGCTTATCCTGAGATACCCAATTGTTAATAATTTGGGTACGGGTGACCTGTGCAACGGAAGTTGAGTTAAAGTCTCTTGCCCCCCTAGCCCCCCAATTTTGGGGGGAACTTGAGTTAAAGTCCTCCGCCCCCCTAGCCCCCCAATTTTGGGGGGAACTTGAGTTAAAGTCCCCCAGAATTGGGGGATTTAGGGGGCTTGCAGCTGTTGGTAATGAGGTCAATTCATCTGAAAACGGCTGTAAGGGGGATCCATCCACCATTAACTTACACAACTTCTGGGTCAGAAATGGTTGTCCCCTTGTCCAAGTCAATATCTCACCTAACACCTGTTTTGGATTATCCACCTTCCCTACCAAACCAGGGAGCAGTGGTGTTTTCGCTTCTTCAAAGGTAAAGCCAGTCAGTTCAATATCCCGACCAATATTAAACGGAGTGCGCTGTTTATCCTGAATCAAATCCGCTGGAGTTGCTACTCCCAGCAAACAAAAACTCAGCCGATTGTAGACTTGCTTTTCGGCTCGTTTGTTATAACAACTGCGAATAAAGGCAAAGAAATCATCTTTAAACGCTACTTTAATAATACTGTCAATTTCATCGAGAAATATAACAATACTTTCCGGAATAGTTGCCAACAATACCGATTCAATAAACTTCCCAAACCCTAACAAGGGAGCGATGTGCTCTGTTTCTCGAAACCAAGCCTCTTCATCAAACTTATCTGATAGCTTAAACTCATCCACCAGCATCACTATCAAGCTTGAATACCACATTTCTACCGGTATATTCTCTTTCCCAATCATGGTAAAATCGATACAACCACAGGCTACTCCTGCTTCCTGGAGACGCTTCATAGTTTGTACCCGCAAACTCGATTTACCCATCTGTCGCGAGTTGAGCACATAACAAAATTCCCCAGCCATCAAAGCCTCAAAAATTTCCTCATCAGCTTTTCGCTTAGCATAAGTTGTAGCATCGTGAGGTAAACTTCCGCCAACTTGGTAGATTGTTGGTTGCTTGGTCATGATTAAGAAAGGGAGTAGGGAGTAGGAAATAGGGAACAGGGAACAGGGAACAGGGAACAGGGAACAGGGAACAGGGAATAGAGAACAGTAGTGAAGATATTGGAGTAGTATTTGGTTTTATGCTAAAGGGATACAGTATTGGATTTGATGATATAGTTATAGAGTTTTACAGGATTTATTTACTCTTCCTATTTCACTGCTCACTGCTCCCTGCTCCCTGCTCCCTGCTCCCTGCTCCCTGCTCCCTATCTATAAAATCCTGTTACTAAAATACTGACGATACAAATTATATCGAGGAATACAATCATTACCGATTGCTCTGACTAATCCCAGACTTTCTAACAGATAGGTTGGCTTAGGTTCCAGGCGCACAGCTTTAGTAGTGGTCAGTAATTTTTTGAAAGGGTTTAGTAAATTGGGATGGAGAATAAGATGTAAGCATTCAGGTGTAGAGATTGACAAAGTCACCCCACTCACTTCAAAAGCGGAATCAGAGACAATTCGTGAGAACGCTGCCTGACTGCTAAGGACACAGCCTGACTCAGGAACTTTATGGTATTA
>NZ_JAAHHM010000244.1:0-5578 GCF_010692445.1 Moorena sp. SIO3E8
TAATACCATAAAGTTCCTGAGTCAGGCTGTGTCCTTAGCAGTCAGGCAGCGTTCTCACGAATTGTCTCTGATTCCGCTTTTGAAGTGAGTGGGGTGACTTTGTCAATCTCTACACCTGAATGCTTACCTGAGATGAAGGCTTTCTTTTGCCTACCTCAGATTCCTCAACGCATTAACGAAGTTCGCCTTGCTGACTTTATTATGTTAATGCTAGAGGACAAGGTGATTACTAGTTATGAAAATGTTTTCCGCTTACCTCCAGCCCATAGTTTAGTTATTAATCAAACTGAACTAAAAATTTGGTCTTACTGGTCATTAGATCCTAATAAGGAACTACATTTAGAATCAGATCAAGCCTATGCGGATGCCTTTCGGGAAATCTTTACCGAGGCGGTTCGCTGTCGTTTGCGTAGTGCTTTTCCCATTGGTTCTCAATTAAGTGGTGGTTTAGATTCTTCCTCTGTTACCTGTGTGGCACGGGATATTTTAGCTGAGACAAAAAAGACACCGTTACAAACTTTTTCCTTAGTTTTTGATAATCTCAAACAATGTGATGAAAGACCTTTTATAGAAGCAGTATTAGATCAAGGTGAATTCGTACCCCATTTTATTGCTGGTGACCAAATAGGAGCTCTATCAGACATAGATCAGATCCTTGAGTATGAAGATGAGGTATTTCCTGGACCTAATTATTACTTTCCTTGGCGATTAACTCAAATTGCTAAAGACAAGGGAATTCGTATTCTTTTAGATGGATATGATGGTGATAATACAGTTTCCCACGGTATTTATCGACTAACAGAGTTAGCTTCTCAAGGAAAATGGGCAGATTTTGCCCAGGAAACCAAAGAATTTGCTGATAATTTTGGTGCTCCAGTCAGTACTGTATTAGAAATTCATAGTATTCCGACTCTGCGTAAATTAGCCCAAAAATTTCGTTGGTTAGAATTTATTAAAGCTATACACCACATTCATTATTATACAGGTTTTTCTCGTAAACAGCTATTAGTTCAACATGGTTTGCGAGTCATCGTTCCAGGTTGGTTTAAAAAGTTATTCAGGCGATATAAACATTCTCCGGTTTCTGGTAACAAGCCTGCACCTTTAATTAATAAAGAATTTGCTCAACGCATCGATTTTCCAGCCAGATTAAGGCATTGGTATACTCAACCAGATCTGCCATTAACTGTTAGACAAGAGCAGTTTAAGGCTTTAAATTCAGGTGTGTTTACCTTAGTCTTGGAACAGGTAGATCGCTGTGCTGCTGCTGCTGGTATAGAAGCCCGCCATCCCTTTGTGGATAAGCGGTTAATTGAGTTTTGTTTAGCACTTCCTTCCGAGCAAAAATTGCGTCAGGGATGGAGTAGATTTATTATGCGTCGCGCTTTGAGTAAGAACCTTCCGGATGCTATTGAGTGGAGAGGAGGAAAAGGCGATCTTAGTGATAACT
This sequence comes from Moorena sp. SIO3E8, assembly GCF_010692445.1. Lineage (NCBI taxonomy): Bacteria > Bacillati > Cyanobacteriota > Cyanophyceae > Coleofasciculales > Coleofasciculaceae > Moorena > Moorena sp. SIO3E8. Next base: position 1,451 of record NZ_JAAHHM010000244.1, read on the forward strand.
TCGTTCATGGTTTATTCGAAGTTAATCGCGCCCAATTGGAAGAGATTATGGCAACATCTCTTGACCCTATAAGTGAATATTTAAATACTGAAAATGTGCAAATAGCATATCAAAAATTAATCTCAGCCAATGGTATAACGTCTCAGGAAAAAATGGATCTTTGGCTAGGTACAGTTTTGACCCTATCACTTAAAAAACTTTCTCAGAATTAGAAAATTATTTGATAGTTGTGTGTGGGTTGAAAGGGTGTATCTGCCACGTTCAAAGACTAACACTACTCATAGGAGAGTATCTCATGAAATCTTACGCTAAACCCGATCTCATTGTTCACGGCAATGTGGAAGACATCACTCTGGCTATAGGTAGCTCACCTGAGACAGATATGGTCATCTTGAGTGGGAATCCTCTTAACATACCAGGACCCGGCCTTGATGGTAGCGCTGACTTGGTACTTCCTTAATAACCTTAATTATTCAGCTGTAGAATTTGAGAAACTTTTTTATTGTAATCTCTAAGATGACAAGGAAAAAGTAATTGAAGTCAACCAATCTTTAATGCTCATAGCTCTAACACAGTTGAAGACAGAGAATTAACTCTCTGCTCTTATTGATTATGGTGGGCAACCGTTTGCCCACCATATTAGGAAGTAGGGTAAAAAAATGACTGTACCTCAGATTCATAATTAGTTAATTAAAACAATAAATAATAATGTACAGTTATAGTGCCTTTGGTTTATGCATCCATTCTGAGATGAGGTTACCGGAATTATTACCATCCCAAGGACAGCCAGATCTTATGATCCGTTTTGGCGATATAAAAGACTTATCTCACGAAACTATTAGCGGGAAAGAGCGCGTCCTTGGCTACATAGAGGGAGTGGGCAAATTCTTGATTTGTGAGGGTCGAGAAATTATAGTTTATCCCTTAACAGACCAAGACCCCTCAGTAGTACGCCCGACAATTGTAGGGTCTGCTATGGCAGCAGTACTGCGACAACGGGGATTATTGGTACTTCATGCTAGTTGTGTGAATATCGATGGTAAAGGGATTGCTTTCATGGGAAACTCTGGTGCAGGTAAATCAACCCTGGCAGATGCTTTCCATTGCCAAGGCTATCGGTTTTTAACCGATGATGTGATGGCAGTGGATACAACCGCTCAACAGCCCATGGTTTTACCAGCCTATCCTCAATTCAAACTGTGGCAACCAACGGTAGATGCTTTAGGGCATAAGCCGGAACAATTGTTTCCTATTTTTGAGGGTGCTGATAAGCTTTGCTATAGGTTTGAGGAGGGTTTCCAAAGCACACCCTTACCTTTGAAACGTATTTATATTTTGGCCCATGGTCCTGAGCATAGTATCAAACCGGTAAACCCTCAAATGGCATTTGCTGCTTTGGTGCGTCATACCAGGGAAACCCAAATTTTAAATGCTCCTGAAATTGTTAAAGCCCATTTGCAACAGTGCGCGGCGTTGTTTAAGGAAGTTAAGTTTTTCTATCTCGTGCGTCGCCCTGGTTTAGAGGAATTACCAAAAAGTGTGGCATTGGTAGAAAAGCATCTTGAGTAATTAAAAATTAAAAATTAAAAATTAAAAATTAAAAAATAATCAATTTTGATTTCAAATTTACGTAGTACTGTTCAACTAGCTTCCTATTTACCAAAAACTCTGAGTCTAATTTGGCAATCTGCTCACCATTGGACGATTGCTTGGCTGATCTTATTGGTATTGCAAGGCTGTTTACCAGTTGCGACATTGTATTTAACGCGATCGCTAGTTAATAGACTAGTCGCAGTTGTAGGGGCAGGAGTGCAGTGGGAGACTATTCGCCTGGTAGCGTTACCCATTGCTTTATTTGGCGCAGTATTATTATTAACGGAAATACTTAGAGGGATTAGCGAGTGGGTGCGCACTGCTCAATCTGAATTAGTGCAAGACTATATCAGCGATTTAGTACATCAACAGTCCTTAGCGATTGATTTAGTTTGCTACGAGTCCTCAGAATACCACGACTACCTAAATCGAGCTAGGAGTGGGGCTGGAGGTCGTTCTTTGGCTTTAATGGAAAACCTGGGGATTTTACTACAAAGCAGCATCACCTTGATTTCGGTAATTGCCATTCTCCTACCCTATGGTATCTTGCTACCGATAGCCATAGTAATTGGTACTCTACCGGGTTTTTACGTTGTACTACGTCTAAATCGCCACAATCATCAATGGTGGCAGAAAACCACCCTAGACCGGCGCTGGCTGGAGTATTACGAGATTGTGCTTACCCATAGTGCAGCGGCGGCGGAAGTGCGTTTGTTTGGATTAGGAACCCATTTTCGCACTGCTTACCAAACCCTGCGTCAACGGTTGCGGTTAGAACGTTTGCAACTGATTAAACAGCAAAGTTTAGGACGTTTTGGTGCTAACCTTATTACCTTACTGGTATTGAGTGGAGCCATAGTTTGGATTGGACAGCAAATGCTCCTAGGATTAATTACCATGGGAGATCTTGCCCTATTCTACCAAGCCTTTAACCGAGGACAGGGATTAATGAAATCCTTGCTAGGTAATCTGGGAGAAGTTTACAAAAACAGCTTGTTTGTTAGTAATCTGTTTGCCTTCCTTGACCTAAAAGCCAAAGTTATTGATCCACCCCAGCCTAAAACTATTCCCCCATCCTTGCAACAGGGAATTCGCTTTCGACAGGTAAATTTCAAGTATCCCGGTAGTTAAAATCTGGTACTAGAAAACTTTAACATGACAATTCCGGCAGGCAAGATTGTGGCGATTGTGGGGGACAATGGAGCAGGTAAGAGCACCTTAACTAAACTACTGTGTCGCTTTTATGACCCTGCATCCGGTAGTGTAGAGTTAGATGGTGTAGATCTCAAAGACTTTTCGGTTGCAGATCTGCGCCAGGCGATTACAATACTATTTCAATTCCCCCTGCGCCATGTAGCTACCCCTGCAGGAAATATAACCTTAGGTAATTTAGCAGAATCAGCAAACTTAGCAGCTGTTGAAACAGCAGCCCAAGCCGCCGGGATTCACGAGCGAATTTTACGACTTCCCCAAGAGTACAATTCCTTGCTAGGAACATCTTTCCCAGGAGGCGTGGATCTTAGTGGTGGTGAGTGGCAAAGGTTAGCACTAGCAAGAGCTTTTTTTAGACAAGCTCCGATTATTATCCTAGATGAACCAACCAGCGCCATGGATCCTTGGGCAGAAATGGACTGGTTAAATCGTTTTCGTCTCTTGGCGCAAGGACATACTGCTATTGTAATCACCCATCGCTTTACTTTGGCGATGCGGGCTGACTTAATTTACGTGATGCGAGACGGAAAAATTGTCGAGTCCGGTAGTCACGATGAATTAGTCACTCAGGGAGGGATTTATGCCGAGTCTTGGCAAGCACAAATGCATGGAAGTCAAAGGTCAAATGTTAATTGAAAAGCTAGGGAATAGGGAGTAGGGAGCAGGGAATAGGGAGTAGGGAATAGGGAGTAGGGAATAGGGAACAGGGAAAAATTTCTGTGTACCTAATAGTTATGAAAAACGCTGTAATAGAAATAAAAAATTTGCTAAAATTAGCTTTGGGGATTCATCCTCAATTAGTCCGTCCAGAAGCTAAACTGTTATTGTGCTGTGCCCGTACTAAATTAGACCCTGACCTAGTTGATCAGATCCAACTATTAGTCCAGCAGGATTTAGATTGGCCATGGATTGTTGGGATGGCACAGCAGCAGAAAGTACTGCCTTTATTATTTAGAAATCTTAGTTACCTAGAATGCACTCAAATTCCCTCTGATTTATGGCAATATATGCAAGCTAAGGTACGCTCAATTACCTTATATAATTTGTCTCTTACTAGAACCCTGGTTAAGCTATTACCCCAACTAGAAGCTCGCGGTATTGCCGCTATTCCCTATAAAGGGCCTACTTTAGCAGCAGCAGCCTATGGTGATTTAGCTTTGCGGGAGTTTGTTGATTTAGATTTACTAGTTAGGGAACCTGAAGGGGTGACGAAATAGCCTGAAAAGCTTTAAATGTAAAGCTTTCACCATTTTGTGCTAAAAAAAAGATAGGTCTCTTTTGTTCAACAAGACCTACCTATTGACAATGTTACCTGTATTCTAC
>NZ_JAAHHM010000245.1:0-5517 GCF_010692445.1 Moorena sp. SIO3E8
TATTGTGCGTTTGGTTAATTGGTGCCAGGGAGTTCCATTTGCAGCTACCCGATGTTCTCGTTTTGCTGCTCTTGCGCCGACCGGTTGACCTATGTGTAAACAAATATTAATTTGGCCAGCGGTATCAAAATTGGGGGATTTAGGGGGCTTGGATGTAGCAAATGAGACTTCTCAGACAACCTCTAAGCGATCAGCTGTCAGCTAATGCGCTACGCCCACGCTACGCGAACAGTACAAATAATTTAAGTAGGGTGGGCAAAGTTTCATTCTCTACAATACTGATTTAAACCCAACTTTTTTTGCCCACCCTACAAGGTACAACTTAGAGGAAATTAAGTGTAAAAAAAAATCTGAATTCAAGTAAGGTGGGCAAAATTATATTATCTATAATAGTCAAAAGAACCCAACTTTTTTTGCCCACCCTACAAGCTCTAACTGATAGTAAATCCCATGACTATTTCTACCCTACCCTTAACCATACCCCCCCTGGAAAACGGCGACACACTCACCCGTTTTGAATTTGAGCAGCGCTACGCCGCTATGCCCGAGATCAAAAAAGCTGAATTAATAGAAAGATGTGTGTATATGACTCCTGCTGTTCATGCTAAAGCTCACGGTAAACCCCATGCTCACATTATGGGATGGCTGGTTGCCTACGAAGCGGTTACTACTGGTGTAGAAGTTTTGAATAACTCTACCGTGGGTCTAGATGCTGACAACGAAGTCCAACCCGATGCTCTGCTGCGCATTGAGGAAAATGGACAATCTACGATCAGCAACGACGACTATGTCGAAGGGGCACCGGAACTGATTGTTGAAATTGCCGCCAGTAGCGCCTCTTATGATCTACACCAAAAATTTAATGTCTATCGCCGTAATCAGGTGCAGGAGTATTTGGTCTGGCGAGTGTATGACCAAGAATTGGATTGGTTCTGTTTACAAGAGGGGAAATATATTGCCTTGCAACCTGATCAATCAGGCATTCTCACTTCAACAATTTTCCCTGGTTTGTGCCTGGCGAAATCCGCCTTATTATCCGGAGATCTAGGCACTGTGTTAGGGGTTTTACAAGAGGGAGTAGGGAACAGGGAACAGGGAAAAGGGAGTAGGGAGATAGGGAATCGGGAGTCGGGAATCGGGAATCGGGAATCGGGAATCGGGAATCAGTCGGAGTAGATAGTCAATGTGTGACGAGTTAAAGAAAAGTAGACTGACTGATTGTCAAAGTAATCGTGCTAAGCGATCGCATAAATACTCGTAGGGTGGGCATTGCTGAACATGATCAGCCATTCAACGGCGAGCAATTAAATAGGCAATGCCCACCAACACCTTGCTCGTAGTAGATCGCATAAATACTCGTAGGGTGGGCATTGCTGAACATGATCTTTATTGAACGACGAGCAATTAAATAGCAATGCCCACCAACACCTTGCCTGTTGCTGCTTGACTCCAATACTCCCCATCACCCCATCACCCCATCACCCCAACTCCCCACCCTTCCTCCTCCCGACTCCTGATTCCCGATTCCCGACTCCCTACTCCCGATTCCCAATTCTTAATTCTTAATTCTACATTCTACATTCCCAACTCCCCATTCCCCTTGACTCCCCGCCCTTATCCAAGGGTATTCTAACCACTAGAAATAACTAAAAATAAAGAGGAGCCTAAGAAAAATGGGAAAAAAGAAACTCTTGCCTAGCAAAAAAGGTCCCATCCTACGTTCCACCACCGCCAAGCCTATCCCCGGCTTGTCGGAAGCTCCGCTGACTACAGGATGGGCAGGGGAAGCCCATCGCTCGCTGGTAGAGTTATCTGGCTTTCGCTTCGCCGCCAAGAGAGACAGAGAGTTAGGCTTTCGCGGGAGGGGACGATGCTGAGTAAGAATTAGTCGATCTAAACAAGCGGCAAATTGTATCAAAAGTCTTTTTTCTAGTGGCTGTTCAAAGTTTCGTGGCACGGGCATCTTGCCCGTGGCTGCTATTAGTTTTGTAGAACAAACATCTTGCCGGTCGCTCCCGTTAAAATTCTACCCCACTCCCGACTCCCGACTCCCGACTCCCGATTCCCGATTCCCAATTCTAAATTCTCAATTCTTAATTCTTAATTCCCCACTGTAAACAATTGTAAACCCCCCTTGACTCCCCGCCCTTACCCAATGGTATTCTAAACCCTGTAACCAACAAAATATAACAGGAGCATTCATAAAAATGGGAAAGAAAAAGTTACTCCCAGGCCAAAAATCTCCCATCGTACGTTCCACCACCGCTAAGCCCATCCCCGGCTTGGAAGAAACAGCCCTGACTGAGGGCATGGGGCATGTGTTGGGCGCAATAACCCCATCACATCACGATGTCCCTGGTTATCCTTTTGCGGGGGACGGGGAGGATTAAGGCTACTCTATCACAGTTTTCTGAAATTATGTCAAAAGTCTTTTTTTTCATTGCTGGGCGGTCGATTGGCCGCGATAAATTTGCGGGAAACCCTTGCTAATTCCGGGTCTTCCGTTACCTGGCACGGCATGGTTTTTGCTCGATGCTTGCCCTGGTGAGACTTTTTTGACAAATGTTGTGATTCCGATAGAGAAACCCCAGCTATTGGGGTTTTTCGTTTTAAATAGGGGAATCGGGAATTAAGAATTAAGAATTAAGAATTAAGAATTAAGAATTAAGAATTAAGAATTTAAAATCGGGATACTTGTAGGGTGGGCATTGCTGAAAATGATCTTTATTGAACGGCGAGCAATTAAATAGGCAATGCCCACCAATACCGAATTTCTGAGTATTTGATGGTAAGAATCGGGATACTTGTAGGGTGGGCATTGCTGAAAATTATCTTTATTGAACGGCGAGCAATTAAATAGGCAATGCCCACCAATACCCAATTAGAATCGGGAATCGGGAATCGGGAATCGGGAGGAGTAGATAGTCAATGTGTGACTAGTTGATGGTAATATTTGGCGGGAACGGGCATCTTGATGGCATAGGCATCTTGATGGTAGAATAGCCATCTTGGTGAAATAGGAATCTTAGTGGAATGGGCATCTTGCCCGTTGCTTCTGTTAAAATTATCCGCGACTCCCGATTCCCCACTCCCCACTCCCCACTCCCGACTCCCGACTCCCGACTCCCGATTCCCCATCTCCCCACTCCCCATCCATAACCTTAAAAACAAATGCCCGACCTCTCCACCCTCCCCGGCTTCACGGAACTCCAAACCCACACCACCGGTGATTCTCGCCTTCTGATCGCAGTATTAGATGGTTCAGTAGACTTAGACCGAGCCTGTTTCCAGGGGGCAAAGCTGAGTCGAATAACCCCCTTTTGGTCACAAGAACTGGTCATTGACCCGGATCTGATTAAAGTCTTCCGAGACATTGATCAGTTAGATGACTTTGACGACGACACCAAAAAAGAAAAACTAGAAGCCGCTATTCCGGACGACCGGATTCGTCATCGGATTTTCTGCGATTTCCATGCCACCCATATTTCCAGTACCATTTTTGGACAACCAGGCTCTCCCGTTGAAGGGATTGCCCCTGGTTGCCGAGGCATTAATATCCCCATTGCTCGGGATGGGGAGAACTTCATCAACCCCCTGAACCTAGTTCATGCCTTTAATCAAGCCTTGGAACTGGGAGCAAATATTATTCACTGCGCCGCCTGTCACCCCACCCAATCCGGTGTCGCCCATGAACTGTTGGAAAAAGCAGTGCGTCAAGCCCAGGATAATAACGTTCTGGTGGTTGCCCCTGGTGGTAATGATAAAGGGGAATGTTGGTGTATTCCGGCAGTTTTGCCAGGAGTACTCACCGTTGGAGCCTACAAAGATAATGGTCAACCGGCCAAGTTCAGTAACTTCGGTGGCCAGTATGCCAAACAAGGGGTGCTGGCTCCCGGAGAAAATATTCTGGGGGCACAACCGGGAACCGATGAAGCCGTGCGGAAAAAAGGAACCAGTTGTGCGGCTCCGGTAATTACCGGAATTTCCGCCTTGTTAATGAGTTTGCAATTACAACAAGGGGCAGCTCCCGATGCGGAAGCCATTCGTGCTGCTATTACCAATAGTGCCATTCCCTGCGACCCGGAAGAAGTAGAAGAACCGGAACGCTGTTTGCTGGGCAAGGTTAATATTGCCGGTGCCTTTGAGTTAATTACTGGACAAGAATTAGCCGCCAAAGGTGAAGAGTCAGAGATTACCAGTCAAGGCTCAGAGGATAAAAGTACGATTGTTTTTATATCGTCTAAGGAAGGGAATCGGGAATCGGGAATCGGGAATCGGGAATCGGGAATCGGGAATCGGGAATCGGGAATCGGGAATCGGGAATCGGGAATCGGGAATCGGGAATCGGGAACAGGGAATCGGGAATCGGGAATCGGGAATAGTGGAGAAGAATTAACGGAAACAGGAACAGAAAATCAATTAACCTTATCCTCTTCTGATGGGGTTAGCGCTAATAATATCACTGCTAATAATATCACTGCTGATAATATCACTGCTAATACTACAGCAGCGAATAATATTGTGCCCAGTGCTGCTTCAAACCTGGTCTATGTGATGGGAACGGTGGGGTATGATTTCGGCACGGAAGCAAGGCGGGATTCCTTTAAGCAGTTAATGCCACCGGTAGAGGTCAACGGGGTAATGGTTCCCCCCAACCCCTACGATGCCAGGCAAATGGGAGATTATCTGGGTCAGAATCTCTATGAAGCCAAGTCGTTAATTTGGACCTTGAACCTAGAACTGACGCCCATTTATGCCCTGGAACCGGTGGGGGCATTTGCCGATGATACTTACGCCACCTTGCAGGATATGCTGGCCAGTGAGGCATTGCCAGAAAATGATGATGAGTATATAGAACGGGTGAGTATGGCGGGACGGTTGAGCCGGAAAACCGTCAAACTCTTCTCTGGACAAGAGCTGCCGGTGTTGAAGCTTTATAGTCCCCGGGGCATGTACGGCTGGACAATCAACACCTTAGTGGATAATGCCATTGAGGCGGTTCGTCAGGAACAGCAGAATGCTGATGAAGCCGCAATGCGGAAGTCTTTGACGGCATTTCTACATCGGGTCTATTATGATCTACGGAACTTAGGACAAGCTGACCGCGATCGCGCTATCAACTATGCCGCTATTAATGCCTTTCAAGCCGCCGAAAGTATTTCCGAAGCGGTAGCTATAGGCATGGAACTCCATAGTATTGAAGTAGAGAAGAGTCCCTTCTGTCGTTATGATAGCAACTGTTGGGATGTAAAACTGAAGTTCTTTGACCCAGACAATGGTCGCAGAGCCAAGAAAATCTATCGCTTCACCATTGATGTGATTGATCTAGTTCCCGTTACCTTAGGTCACGTGCGTTCTTGGTCCGTACCGAAGTAGGGAGTAGGGAGTAGGGGAGTCGGGAGTCGGGAGTCGGGAGTCGGGAGTCGGGAGTCGGGAGTCGGGAGTCGGGAGTCGGGAGTCGGGAGTCGGGAGTCGTGAGTCGGATCTGAAGAGATCAGGTCTTGACTCCAGGCAAAT
>NZ_JAAHHM010000246.1:0-5410 GCF_010692445.1 Moorena sp. SIO3E8
CAGAACTGATTGGGGCAGCAGTTCCAGAGCTTCAAAGCTATTTGGGATAGCTGGCGGTTTGATTTCCATGGTTCTACACTACTACTCATCCTTCCCTTTTTGTCAACCCCATCACCTGAATGCTTACGTCGATCCAAACCAGTCATAGTTGAAAACTATCGGAACTCTTATATTTTAACTGGGGAATTTGGATTATAGGATTTATATTTGAGATGTAAACAGATCATTAAACGCTTTAGGGAACATAAAACTCCCGATAGGGTAACAGGAGTAAGGAATAGAGACTATTTTTCCTTAGAAAAAATTAAAATCTAGTTTTACAAATCATTTGTAAACTCTATATAACTACCGTAATCAATCGCTCAAAAAACGGCGTTGCTGAATTGAAGTATGAATGCGCGATCCTCTGGTTTTGGGCAAGCCCCCTAAATCCCCCAACCTTGGGGGACTTTAAGAGTTTTGTTCCCCCCAAAATTGGGGGGCTAGGGGGGCTCAATGATACCCAGAATCAGCAAAACCCAAAAAGCTCTAGGGGTAAGGGTAAAACTCAGAAGTGTTAAAGAGGGAACAGAGTAGGAAGTACGATAAAAGCGATGCAGCCCGGTCTTGGGGGAAACCCCCTCAAATCGGCGCTGCATCACTTAAAACCCTCTTTACTTTTGCCTCTTGCTTTTTGCTTCTTGCCTTTTTCCCTAAGAAAGCTTTGTTAGGAATTCTAAAAATGTTTTAGTTCTTGGTGTTAAGAGAGTGCGGCGATAGGCATCTGCGGCTTTTTTAATTCCTTCTGCTTGAGTTGGATAGGGATGAATTACGCTGGAAAGCTTACTCAAACCAATCTTATGGACAATTGCTGTAGTCACCTCAGAAATCATTTCCCCTGCATGAGTTGCCACAATAGTTGCTCCCAGGATTTGATCTGACCCCTTCTTGTGGTGAATTTTAACAAATCCCTCTTCTTCGCCATCTGCGATCGCTCGGTCTACAGTACTAAACGGAATTTTAATAGTATTAACATTAAACCCTTTGGCTTGAGCTTCATGCTCATACATCCCGACATGGGCAATTTCTGGATCAGTATAAGTTGCCCAAGGCATCACCAAATTACTCAGTTTATATTTACCGAAGCCAAAGGGAGAAAATAGAGTATTCTTAATCACAATCCGTGCTGCTGAATCCGCTGCATGGGTAAACTTCCAGTCCATGCAAATATCACCAGCAGCATAAATTTTGGGATTGGTAGTTTCAAGGTAATCATTCACCTTTACTCCTTTACGCTGGTCATACTCTACCCCGACCAATTCCAAATTTAACCCTTCCACATTGGGCGCACGTCCAGCACCGATCAAAATTTCATCTACTGTGACCGACTCTTCCAAACCAGTGCAGCTATTGAAGTGTAAGGTTTTACCTGCTTCTGTCTTCTCGACCCGGTTCAATTTGGCACCCAGGACTAAACGGATACCTTCTTTTAAAAAGACTTTTTGAACAATATCAGCGGCGTCAGCATCTTCTTTATTTAAAATGTGAGAACCGCGATGGAACAGCACTACTTCACAACCTAAACGGCGGAAAGACTGAGCTAATTCACACCCAATTGGACCGCCACCAATAACAGCTAGTCGATTGGGACGTTCTGTCAGAGAAAATACCGTTTCATTGGTGAGATACCCCGCCTCTTCCATGCCCTCAACTCGGGGTCTTACTGCTCTTGCTCCTGTAGCAATTACCGCTTTCTTAAACTTGAGGGTAGTATCGTTTACTTCAATGGTATCATCACCGGTAAACCGACCATTGCCTAAAAATATATCAATACCATAGGTATCTTTGAAGCGTTTAGCAGAATCGTGATGGCTAATCCCTGCCCGTAGCCGACGCATCCGTTCCATCACTGCGGGAAAGTCTACTTCAATATTATCTGGAACTTTAACCCCAAAGGCTCCCGCATTGCGCATCTCAGCCACTACCCGAGATGACCGAATCAAACATTTGGAGGGGACACAACCTACATTTAAACAATCCCCACCCATCAAATGCCGTTCAATCAACGCCACTTTCAAACCCACACCGATACCTGCTGCACCTGCTGCGGTAACTAATCCAGCTGTACCAGCACCAATAACTACTAAGTCATAACAATCAACAGGTTTTGGATTAACCCAATCCCCTGGATGAACGTAGTTAACCAACCTCTGGTTATACTCGTCCATAGGTGGGACAGTAACTCTTTGGTATTGAGAACTTGACATTTATAATAACTCCTTTGATGGTTCAAAATTAAATTATTTTTTTAGGGAATAGGGAGTAGGGAGTAGGGAATAGGGAGTCGGGAGTCGGGAGTCGGGAGTCGGGAATCGGGGTAAGAAACTTGAATGTATCTCATATGTATTAGAACCGCTATATACCTAAGCTGTCGCTAACAACACAGTCTTAAAATCTCTCGACCTTTAACTTCCTAACCTTTAACCTTTAACTTCCTAACCTTTAACCTTGGCCTTTCGGCCACGCTACGCGAACAACTTCCTAACCTTCAACCTTCAACCTTCAACCTTCAACCTGCTAACCTTCAAGCTCCTAAACTGTCTCCTTGGAGACGCTTTTGTCTAAAGCTTTCTTAGCTACATTAGTGACATAAAGTGTGACCGCAACAGTAGCGATAAAACCAATAATCCGAATTGCCCACTGGACAGTCGGATTGGTGGGTGCGTCACCACCACCGATCATGGCCAGGTCTCCAGCCAGAGAACCGATGTAAACGTACATGACTGTTCCTGGAATCATGCCAATGGAGCCTAAGACGTAGTCTTTTAGCGAAACCCCAGTTAGACCATAGGCATAGTTTAAGAGGTTGAAGGGAAATACAGGAGAGAGTCGAGTCAACAGCACTATTTTGAATCCTTCCTGACCTACTGCTTCATCAATGGCACTAAACTTCTCATTTCCAGCAATTTTTTGTGCAATCCAGTCCCTAGCTAGATAACGCCCAACCAGAAAAGCAGCCGTGGCTCCGATAGTGGCTCCGATGAACACATAGATTGAGCCTAAGACAACACCAAATACTACCCCAGCCCCTAGGGTAAGGATAGACCCAGGCAAAAATGCTACGGCAGCAATGATATAGATTGCGATAAATGCGATCGCTCCGATGGGTCCTAGACTATCAATCCACTGCAAAGCATTGCGCAATATTTCTTGAGGATTGAATCCTCCACTACTAGCGGATTCCTGTGCCAAACTAGGATCAGCATGTACCACCAGTACCATCACCATTGCCAGTAATGTTAATGAAACTAACTTTAAACCCTTCATGACCTTTCGGGGATGAGATTGACTGCTTCTTCTTGTACTTATCATGAGTTGGGACCGTTGCAATTCAACTTGAGACATAGTAATCAAATTATCTAGAGATTCTGGTTATCTTAAATGGCTTGTTTGGGGATGAAATTAACAAAAGTTTATAAGTTGATAGGTAAGCTATCAGCTATCAGCTAATGCGCTACGCGCACGCTACTTGAGGTGCTATCAGCTAATCCCCTACATTGGTTTAATCTCTGTTACCTCAGCTGACGGCTGACTTCTGACGGCTGACCGCTGACCGCTGACGGCTGACGGCTGACCGCTGACGGCTGACGGCAAAGCATTCAGCTATCAGCTAATGCGCTACGCGCACGCTACTTGAGGTGCTATCAGCTTTCTAGAGAGTGGCCAACAAACAATTGCAGTATCAATTGCTTGTTGATGATCATCATACAATAGTTTTGAGGAGCTAAACCTAGTGAAACTAATTGAAATTTAATAAGAATATTTTTGGTTGATTTTAAGCTTAAATTTAGCTGGTACTCAGCAAAAAATCAGGTTTATTAATCTAGCTGATATTAACTCTAATAAATTAGATTAAAGATTAATTTTGTGACAAATTAATAGCAGCTATGAAAACAGTTGTTTTTAAGTTATAGCAAAAATTAACTAGTTCAGCTAAATTAAAGCTAAATTTAAAGTTATGGGGGGTATAAGTCACAATCCTATTAGATACTCATGATAGTCAGGAGTTGCCCAGTAAATCTACATAGCTGTAGCAGTTTTTATTAATGCATCCTAGTAGTTATAGGGTTGGTTGACAAGTTTTGCATAAGAGGATATCTGAAAAGTTTTTTGATACTGAATTTTGCCCCCCTAGCCCCCCAATTCTGGGGGGAACAAGAATCCAATTGGCTGGTAAAAGTCCCCCAAGCTTGGGGGATTTAGGGGGCTTGGATGTAGCAAATGAGACTTCTCAGACAACCTCTAAGTCCTGTAGCTGTGAAAACCTTTCCTTAGCAGGATTATTACAGAAGGATACTAAGGGATTGAGTAAACCAAAAAAAAAAGTTTTTTTTAATAAAATTTAACTCGATTGGATGGCAAAACTAAAAAAATACTGCTATACTTTCCGTAAAAGCTTGATTTACAAGACATGCAACTGACAACCATGAATCTTAAATCTGCTCAAGAAGACCATATTAATTGGATCAAAACTCAGCTAGAACAAACCCAGCGAGAACTTACTGAAGCGGAAGCAAACCTGGTTGAGGTAAAGGCTTTAGTGGAGCAAAAACGGGCAAACGTTGCCTATTATCAGAATAAGCTTGAAGCCGAACTATCCAGCAACGATATTGCAGCGGAAAACGATATTGCAGCGGAAAACGATGATATTGCAGCGGAAATATCGAGGGCTTTCCGGGAACTTGAGGTTAATGCTAATCATTTATCTGAACAAGCTCCCACTGTGAATTCAAGTGGCAATGTCGGTCAAGTAACTTTTGTTGATGAGGAATTAGAAGAGGAATCCTTTGAAGAAAACCAAAGGGAAAACCAAGACGATGAGGAGGGTAACAAGCGCAATCCCAGAGATATGTTATATCCAGAATTTAGAGGTAAAACATTCGGGGAAGCGGTAGAGATTATCTTAGATAAATTCGCGGCTCCGGTTAACCGAAAACAGATTGCCAGCAGACTCTTTGATGCCAAATCTGAGCATGAACAACTCCGTGCTACAAACTCCTTAGCTAACCAATTGCATCAAGGTGTAAAAGAAGGGAGATGGAAGAAAGTGGGACGAGGTCTTTTTGCTTCTAATTCTTTCCAGGAGCAAGTAAGTGATGAAATTAATAACTAAAATTAATAACTAAGAGTTTTAGGTTCAGATCTCTTTTGCCTGGAAAATGCTCTCATATCAGGAGTGATCGAAATCGAAACTGTATTTGACCCAATTAACCCATAAAAAAGCTGATTGCCTTTTTGGTAACCTATATAATAGACGTTTGTTGACACCTGTACCTATTTCCCCATGTCTGCTAAGGATCAATTCCATGATCTAGTTAAGGATGCTCTAATCAATGACGGTTGGATCATTACTCACGATCCTTATCGCATT
>NZ_JAAHHM010000247.1:0-5410 GCF_010692445.1 Moorena sp. SIO3E8
TAAGAGTTTGGTCAAGAATTTTGTGCATGACTCTTGAGCATGCTAATACCAAGTAAGGTTTGTGTTTTGTTCGACTGATGTTGAAAAGATTAGCTACTGCTTAAAAAGATCTCAAATAGGTTCTATAAGGACGGGGCGCGATTACCCAATTTTTTCGGTAACGCTTCAAGTCCGAATTTCGATAAGCCATCAGCAGCTATTCCCACAACCCCAAGAAAAGCAATGCCTCCGATCATTCCGAATGGACCTAACATTGCCAAAGCCGCTGTGATTGCCGCTGCTCCAGTGAATCCCGTTGTTGCCATAGCAATCAGAAGTATCACACCAGGTAAGCCTAGTGCAGCAACCTTTCTAACCACTTCATCCATATCAGTATTCCTCAATATTGTTAGCTTAGAGAATTGCTCTAATTTTCACCAGTATTCCCTCCAAACTGAGTAAGTAAATCAGTGGAAATAGGGGATTATTGAATTAACGACGAACCAAGCTAATAGTAGGTTTACACCAACCACTTTAGGTTGTCTACTTATGGTTAGCGTGAATAAAGTTAAGGCATTACTGCTGACAGCCTATGGGAATCCTGCTTGATGAGTGCGCCCCACGACCAAGTTAAAATAGAGGCGTAAAGCTCAAACAATATCATTCCAATGACAGTCCAACAACCCCGATACAGCAAAGAAGAATTTGCTCGACGTGGTGATGAAATCTATGAAACTCTGGTGCGTCCAAAGGTCGAAGCAGGGAATTACGGCAAGATTGTTGCCATTGATATTGAAACAGGCGATTTTGAGGTTGACCCAAGGGAAATAGCCGCTTGCGATCGCCTCGAAGCCCGTCACCCAGATGCTCAAATCTGGATAGTCCGGATTGGTTCCCGCTATATTCGTCGGTTCGGTGGACGTGGAAAAAGAACGGGATGATTAGAGGAAATGTTAATGCAGACTTTGAACCTAATTACTCATAACTAGCAACATCAAGTATTCTATTAAGAGCAACGCTATCATCTGAAATGTATTCCTGAGAAAAATAGTAATAACTGTTAGGCTCATTATCAGGAATCACGCCATTAACGACTAAGCCCAGAACAGTCTGACCAGACTGCTCCAAAAGCCCCTTGGCGAAAGCAGCACTACCGGAATCTACCACTCCAGGTCGGGAAACTAACAGCACACCATCGGTCATTTTTCCTAGGATAGGAGCATCAGCAGCAACGTTTAAAGAAGGGGTATCAATAATCACAAAGTCGTAACGACTAGCAACATGGTTAATCAATGAAGCCATCCGCTCGGAATCCAGAAGCACTGCTGGATTAGGAGGTACTACTCCAGAGGTCAGGACATCCAGATTTTCGATTACTGGTTTAATGGCATCCCCTAATTTAACTTGATTAACAAGCATATTGCTCAAGCCCACTTCATTGGACAAATCCCAGATTCGATGTTGTACAGGCTTATGGAGATCAGCATCGATTAGCAATACCTTACTTCCTCGCTGAGCAATCACTGCTGCTAAATTAGCAGACACCGTTGACTTACCTTCTTGAGGTAAGGAACTAGTTACAGTCACCGCCTTGAGGGCTTTATCTGAACTCAAAAACTTGAGATTTGCTTGCAGCATCCGATAGGATTCACTGATGGGAGACCGAGGCGTATTCCGAACAATAACTTGGGGCGTAAATGGATCTAAAACTTCCTGTGATGGATTTAATAATTGAGATTTATTAAAGTGGGTAATCACACCCAGCAAGGTAAACTTAAATAATTGCTTAACGTCTTTAATGGTTTTCAGGGATTTATCTCTGGTTTCTAAAATATAAATAATTGCTGCGGTGGCCAACAGTCCCTGAAAGCAAGCAGCAATATAGGCTATCTTAGCAGACGAAATCGGAATCATCGGCACCTGAGCCCCGGCAATAATGCGGGCATTACCCATGTTTTGATTTTCCGCTACCTGAATTTCTCCAAGCTTATTTAGCAACAGAGAATAGGTTGATTGGGAAACATTAAGTTGCCGTTCTAACTCCCGCTGCTGTTGTTCCAGTCTAGGGAGATCGTTAAGTCGTTTTCGGTAAGCGGTTTGGGCATTGACTAAGGCTTTAGTCTGATTCGCCAAACCTAAACGAGCTGCTTCTAATTCTACTAGCTCTTTAGTCAGGTCTTGTTGTAACTCGCCCAGTTGAAAAAGCTGGCTATGAGATTTCGGCTTAGCCTTAGAAACCTGTTTGACTCGCTGGTTTAGGATACCTTTTAGGCTGGCTACCTTATTTTCTAACTTAGCAATTGTGGGATGGGTGGGTTGGAAACGGTTACGCTCAAGGGCCAGTTCAACTTCCACTTGGCGCAATTCTTGGAGTGCCTCCTGCACCTCAGGAGACTGCTTGAGAGCCGTTAGAGCGATAGCTTGCTTGGAGTTCATGCCCAATCGTGTTTGGAGCGATTCGTACTGGGCATTGACATCAGCCATTTTAGACTGATTTTGGGCAATTTCTTTTTGCAAATCTGTCAGCACCTCGATAGCTGAGCGAGCTTCTGCGTCTAAGGATATCACTTCATTCTCTTGTTTGAACTGACGCAAAGCTGCTTCTGTTTTACTAACAGTAGCTTCTGCTTGAGGTAACTGTTTCTCAATAAACTTCCGAGCAGCTACAGCTTCAGCCCGTTGAAAATCTAAGTGATTTTCTAAATAAATACTCATTAGTTGATTAACAACTGCTGCTGCTTCTTTAGGGTCTTGAGATTGGTAAGACACTTCTAGAAGATCAGTTTTCCGGATATTGGTAACACTGACATTGTGTAAAAAGTCTTTAATTGCTAAAGGTTTCCCCTGATTATCTGTAAGATTTAGTGCGGTGATTGTCTTTTGAGCCAGAGGCTCAGACATCATGATGTTGGCTTCTGTATCTAGAGGATTACTTTGGTCTACCAGAGGTTGTAAGATACCGATTTCTTTACCTACTTCGGTGACTGAAGACGTCGTATTAAGCCGCTTAAATAACAGCAATCCTTGGGCTACATATACCGGTTTTTGAAATGATGCCACCAAAGACATAATCACAGAAACTGATACAAAAATACCGGAAGCTGGTAGCCAACGTCGCTTCAGGATCCACCAATATTGTTCAAACCTTGAGGATTCAGGAGACTCCATAAATAGCTCAAGAAAAAATTTAAGTACCTGATGCTTATTTAGGGATATCCTAGCCCAGCCAATATTATCAATTGTGCCAATACGCCAATTTGATTACTGTTTGTTGTTGAAGGTAGGGAACAGGGAACAGGGAACAGGGAACAGGGAATATGGCATCAAAAATTCTCACAATTCCTACACGGATTGCTAAAGTTGAAAATTTACCTGTAAAGGTAGGGAACAGGGAACGGCTAAGGGGGAACAGTGATAATATTTGACTATTTAAGGAGTAAAATTGATTGTTATCACTGTCTTGATGCAGTCGCTCATGGTCAATTTTGCTGTGTGTGTCACGTGCATGCACCTGTCTTGATGCAGTCGCTCATGGGGGAAACCACGCCAGTTGCTCATGGGGGGAACCCCCAAGACCGCACTGGCTCCCCAAGACCGCGCTGCATCGCTGTAAGCCCCATGGAAACCCCCTATTCCCTGTTCCCTATTCCCTGTTCCCTAAAACCCACTGGCGTAATTACCTCAGGCAAGTGAAAAACGCTGTAGTATTTCCAATAGGCTTAAAAATTGCCGGATTTGACCAGATTATCACCAGAGCACCTGTTTGTATGTCCCAGCACTATTACATTTCTCCCCGGTTTATCGATAAACTGGCCGTTCACATCACTAAAAACTTCCTTGACATACCTCATGTCCGTGTGCCTCTAATTCTGGGAATTCATGGACGGAAGGGGGAGGGTAAGTCCTTTCAGTGTGAGCTTGTGTTCGAGCGCATGGGCATTGAAGCGGTTCATATGTCTTCTGGTGAGCTAGAAAGCCCAGATGCTGGGGATCCAGCCCGTCTGATCCGCTTGCGCTACCGAGAAACCGCTGAAATGATCCGAGTCAAGGGTAAGATGTGTGTGCTGATGATCAATGACTTGGATGCTGGGGCGGGACGGTTCGATGAACGCACCCAATATACGGTAAATACCCAGCTGGTGCATGGTACTTTGATGAACATTGCTGATAATCCCACCAATGTCCAACTTCCAGGGAGTTATGACTCACAACCGATCCACCGAGTACCGATTATTGTCACTGGTAATGATTTTTCTACTCTCTATGCGCCCTTGACTCGGGATGGTCGGATGACCAAATTCTACTGGGAGCCCAACCGAGAAGACCGGATTGGTATTGTTAGTGGTATCTTTCACGGAGATGGACTGTCTAGCGGGGAGATTGAACAACTGATTGATACCTTCGACAATCAAGCGGTTGATTTCTTCAGTGCTTTGCGATCGCGTATTTACGATGAACAAATCCGTAAGTTTATTTACGATATTGGTATAGACCGAGTTTCTTCTCGTGTAGTCAACAGTAAGCAAGGACCGCCCAAATTTGAAACACCAAACTTTAGCATCTCCCGCTTAATTGAGTTTGGAGAACTGATTAAAGCTGAGCAGCAACGGTTGGAACTCAGCGGACTAGCTAGGGAGTACAATCAAGTCCCCTCCCTGACGAGCCAAGCAAGTAATACAAATACTAATACAAATAGTAATTATACTATCCCAACCCCTGACCAACCTCAAGCAAACCACAAGGCACCTGTATCCAATCCAGTCATCAGTGAGTCAACTAGCCCTAAAGTCACGAACGGGTTAAATCACTCTGAGACAAGACAGCACAACGGTAGCAAAAAGCCATTAGATCTAGCATTAGATCTAGAAACCCAAGACCAGATTGGAGAGCTTTTGGCTCAAGGTTACCGCCTGACCCTAGAATACGGTAATGAGCGTCGCGTTAAGAATAATGCTTGGAAAAGTGGGAATCCATTACCAGAAAACAATGTATCGGACGCGATCGCTGCTTTGACAGAACGCTTAGGGGAGCATAAGGGTGAGTATGTGCGCCTAATTGGTATCGACACCAAAGCCAAGCGGCGGGTTCTGGAAAAGATTATTCAACGCCCTTGAGGTCTCTCCTGCTTGAAGATAGGGAGATGGGGAGATAGGGAGATGGGGAGATGGGGAGATGGGGAGATGGGGAGATGGGGAGATGGGGGAGTGTGGGAAGTGTGGGGAGTGTGGGGAGTGTGGGAGATGGGGAGTAATATTAGCGTTCCCTGTTGCCGATTCCCGATTCCCGATTCCCGATTCCCTGTTGCCGATTCCCGATTCCCGATTCCCGATTCCCGATTCCCGATTCCCGATTCCCGATTCCCGATTCTCAATTCCCAATTCCCAATTCTCAATTCTAAATTCTAAATTCTCAATTCTAAATTCTAAATTCC
>NZ_JAAHHM010000248.1:0-5210 GCF_010692445.1 Moorena sp. SIO3E8
GTTCTTTTAGCTCTTGCTTTTCTTCCGGACTCAAGTTCATGAGTTTTAGTAATTATTAGAAACTATTTATCATTAATAATATCATGATATCATGATTTTGGTATTTTTGCAAAACTGAGATGCACCCTCAAATTTTCGAGGTATGAAACCCTATATCTTCATAATTTCAGGTCTTTTTGGGTTATCATAGTAATAAGCTACACAGAATTTTTCCCGACTCCCGACTCCCGACTCCCGACTCCCCACTCCCGACTCCCCACTCCCCACTCCCCACTCCCCACTCCCGACTCCCCACTCCCCACTCCCCACTCCCCACTCCCATCAACCCAGGAGCAAATTAACTCACACAATTGAGAACTGCACTATACTGAAAATAGTTCGATCAGAGTTAAATCCAGTCATAAACGTTTCCCAAAATCGTTGTTGTTAACAGAGCAGGAAGTACGAGAAAAATGAACAAAAATGTACTTAAAGATACCAACCTAATCTTAATCGAAAACAACTTCTTCCCTCTCCACACTCCCCCTCATCCCTACACTGCCCACACTTCGTACATTCGACGCACTCCCCAAACCGCCCGCACTCCCCAAACTCCCCATACTCTGCCCATACTATTCCCCCTATTCCCGATTCCCTGTTCCACACTGCTTAAATAATTACTGATTGAATCACTAACTTACTTCCAATGCCAAACAATCCCTTCATTGTCGGTAAGCCAGTTCCCCCAGAGCGTTTTGTGGGACGAACCGCTTTGATTGAAACCGCTTTTGATCAAATCTCCCATCGCAGTAACCTATCAGTGTGGGGAGGTCCGGGCATTGGAAAGTCTTCCTTTCTGGAATTACTCACTTGGCCGGAAATCTGGCGAATACACCAGACCGACCCATCCCAAGCAGTGATTGTGTTATTAAATTGCCTCAGTATTCATCCCTTCACAGGGTCTGGCTTCTGGGGAAAGGTCTTAAGCTTGATTAAAACTAAACTCGACAGCAATCCTGGCCTGCAAGCAGATATCGATAGATTCCTGCAAGACGGAAAAAGCACTGCTGAAGATTTCCGAAAAGTCTTGGGTAAGCTGGGAGCACACAACAAATTCTTAGTGTTGCTAGCGGATGATTATGATGCTGTTTTTCGCACTCATGAAACCTACACTGAAGCTGACATGGAAGCCTTTCTAAGTGAGTGTCGCAGCGTAGCCTATTTTGCTGAGGAAAGGCAATACCTCTCCATGATTGTCACCTCCTCTCGCCGTCTTAATGAACTTGGGCCGAGTCTCACTCCAGATAAATCCCCGTGGTACAATCACTATCTGTTTCGACAACTTAAGCCATTTACCAAGAATGAAGTAGATACTCTGCTATTTGGGATGCCGATGACACCGGCGTTGCGGGATGGTATTAAAGAGATTGCTGATGGACACCCGGTCTTGCTACAGAATGCCGGTTATCTGCTTTACCAAGAGTTACGATCTGGAGGAGACCTCGACCCTGTTACCTTTGCCCAAGAGTTCCAAAATACAACCCTACATATCTTTCAACAGATGTGGGAATTATCTAATCCCATCGAGCAAACGTTGTTAATGCTAATTGCCCTGTCTGAACTCAAGGGTCGATTGCGTAATCAGCGCTACGATATCAGTAATATTGATAACATTTTCAGTCAGCAGGAGCTAGAATTAGATGCTCTAGTGGGACAAGGAGTAATTAAACGTCAATACACGGAAGATAAGATCAATTATTCCTTTGCCTCTTCCATTATGGAGTGGTGGGTGGTTAAAAAAATCCAGAATAGTAATGAAACTGAACTAGAACAACGAAAGAAGGTATTTCTGAATGTGATGAGTTCAAAGCAAGCAGAAAAAGTAACCACAGCCATTCGTTGGTTATGGAATAATAAAGACCAGGTGCCATCTATCCTAGAATGGATTGGAAAAGTGTCAGCTGCTCTTCCAAAAGGAGCAATAGGCCGATAAACTCAGTTTGCTATCCCGAGCTTGTGGTGATAGGCGTAGGGTGGGTTAGGGAAGGGCTTGCCCTGGTTTTGCGCCTCATAGTCCCTGGTTGGGACAGCCCGTCCCGTAACGCACCACCGGCTCAAACAGCTACAGGTCTTGGCTGAATGCTAATAGCTAATAGCTGATAGCTTACAATGTAACTGAGGCTAAAACCAACATGACTAGTGCAACTGTTCGGAAAAATCCTTATATTAGAAGAAATCCTTATATTGTTGGTCGTCCCATCTCTGAACCGGAATTGTTTTTCGGTAGACGCAAAAAGTTTGACTTGATTGAGGATAACCTCCGCCAGGGCGTACAGGTAATTTTGTTCCATGGTCAACGACGTATTGGTAAATCCACTGTACTTAAACAAATTCCCAATTTTGTTGGGCAAAATGACTTTGTGTTTGTTCAGTTTGACCTACAGGACAAAAGTCAGTTACCCCTTAGTCGTGTTCTCTACAGTTTAGGACAAGCTATTATTAATCAACTCCAGCTAAAGTCTGATCATACTAAGTTACCAACCATTACGGAATTAGAAACCAATCCGAATCGTTTTCTTGATAGCTTTTTATCAAAAGTCTATCAAGAATTAGGGTATAAAAAGCTGGTGTTGTTGCTAGATGAATTTGATGTGTTGAGTAGTGAATATTCTACCTCAGAGCCATCAAAAGAGTCATCATCTGAAACGTTTTTCCCTTATTTAAAATCTCTGCTTAAACAGGAACAGCGATTATTTATTATTCCGTTTATAGGACGGCAACTGGATGATATGCCCAAGTTGCTGGGATTATTTAAAGGTGCTCCTAGCCAAAAAGTTGGCTTGCTCAGTGAACGAAGTGCCACAGAGTTAATTACTGAACCAGCTAAGGGGTCTTTGACCTATGACTCGAAGGCAATCGATGCTATATTAGCATTAACATCAGGTCATCCCTATTTCACTCAGGTCGTATGTCATGCAGTGTTTGCTCAAGCTAGAGCTGAACAAAAGTGGCAGGTAACTCGTGATGATGTCACCAGAATTGTTGATGATGCCATTGAAATTGGTGAAGGAGGATTAACCTGGTTTCGGGATGGATTACCGATTCCTGAACGAGTGATATTTTCCGCAGTAGCAGAGGCTCAAAAAAAAGCTGAAAGAAATCCTAATCAGGTTGTGCAAGACCCGTTGAGTTTACTGGAAGAGTATGGCGTTACTATCACCAAGTCTTTGAGGGAAGCTAGGGAAAAACTAGTTGAATCAGGTTTCTTGGGAGTTCTAGAAATAACTGATAAAGGTTCATCCTACAACGGAAAATCCGACAAGGTAGAAATCGAATTAGTCCGCCGTTGGTTAGTCAAACGTTACCCATTGCGGCGAGAGATATTTGAATTGGAAGACCTCGATCCAGAGGCTAAGGCTAATTATAAAAAAGCAATGGAACGGAGTGATCAGGGGGATGTATCCCATAGGGTGAAACCCTATGAACAGATTTTGAAAGCCAATCCCAATCACTTTAGTGCTTTATTCAAGATAGCAAGGATATATTTGGAAGGTGACGTATTTGATAAAGCAGTGGAATGCTATCAGCGAGCATACCAAGTTAATCCAGTCCGGAATCAGGATGGATTAGTGCGATCGCATTTAGGTTATGGACAACACCTCATGGAAGTAGGGGAAGTGATCCTAGCCAGGCGGCAATTTGACCAAGTGCTAAGGATAGAGCCAGAAAATCAACAAGCTTATCAATTCTATAACAAATTAAACAATCCTTTCGTTGTAGGCGCACCAGTTCCCCCAGACCGTTTTGTGGGACGACAATCAGAAATTCTGGCTGGTTTTAATCAAATCTCGAACCGCAGTAACTTAGCCATTTGGGGTGGTCCAGGGATGGGTAAGACCTCTTTCCTGGAACTCCTGGCTTCTCCGGACGTTTGGAAAGAGTATGGACAAGACCCATCACAGGCTTTGATGGTGCTACTCAGTTGCGAAAGTATCCAACCGTTTACAGCTTCCGGGTTTTGGCAGGAAGTCTTTAGTCTGCTCAAAGAGGAATTGGACGGTGAGCCAGACCTTCAGGCAGAGATCGAAACATTGCTCGACCACGGAAAAGCAACTGCCAGGGTTATGCGCCAAGTATTGGGGAAGCTTGGAAAACGAAACAAGTTCTTGGTGTTGCTAGTAGATGACTATGATGCCGCTTTGCGAGAAAACCCGCACTATACTCAAGCTGACATGGAAATCTTTGTCACTGAGTGTAGCAGTATTGCCTATCACTCTCGGGAGAGGAGATATTTATCAATGATTGTCACCTCACTTCGCCCTCTCAATGAACTTGATCCTCCCCTCAATCCCAATAGTTCTCCCTGGTACAACCATTATCTGTTTCAATCCCTGAAGCCATTAACGGAAACTGAAGTGGAGCAATTAATGGCAAGTATTCCCATCACACCAGCATTACGGGATGTCATTAAAGACAGGGCTGGTGGACATCCGGCGCTCTTACAAATTGCTGGTTCTTTGCTATTTAGAGAATTAAGAACTGGGAAGTTACCTGATACTGAAACCTTTACCAAGGAGTTTGAAAGTCAAACTAGACATATTTTCCAAAATATTTAGCAACGGTGCAGGGATGTCGAGCAAGGACTGTTGATACTGATGGCTTGGTCTATTTGGATGGGATGCATTAGCTGATAGCTGTTCGCGTAGCGTGCGCGTAGCGCTTATGCTGAATGCTTAGGGAGGATTCACCCACAAGAAACATTTACCAACCGAGCCAGACTTCCCTCCATGATAGCGGTGGTTTGACCAGATACAGTGAATACCAAAGCTTCCCGATAGACTCGCTGGGCAGGATGGTGTTTGTAGTTAGCAGCACCACTAGACACAGTCACCGCTGCTTGAGCACATCTTCCGGCTAAGTTAATTGCCCAAGTCCTCAGTTGTAGCCGTTGTTCAAACGTCTGAGAATCCGCTTTTGCTGCTTGGATCATAGCTGTTTGGCAGCGAGTGAATTCCCCGTTGAGGGACTCAAAAGCATTGTATAGAAAATCCAGTTCCTTGGTTTTGGCAGCCGCTTCTACAATGTCGAGTCCAGCTTGGGCACATCCTAGTGCAGCGCGGCAGAAATACTTGAGCAGCTGCTGATAATGGTAAAATAGAAGGATGAACTGCTTACCTACTCGATGCTCAGCTTACCCTATTGTACTCTTCACAACTTGTGCTATGCCTGAC